>JACPLW010000011.1 GCA_016186325.1 Parcubacteria group bacterium
AATTTCCGCCGATTCACTTATTTCGTGAGCCGTGAGTTAACCAATAAAACCTTCTTGCAAAGGATCGGGGATGGCGATTTTTCAACGCTGGAAAAAGTAAAAGACGCTTTTTCGGTTGAAAAGGTTACTAAGGAATTTTATCTGGAATACAGAAAGCTTTTTGACAGCTTAATGGAAGACCTTTCCAAAAATCACGCCTTTCTCAATGAGGCCTCAAAAAACTATATCAATACGGAAAACTTCGCCAAAAAACTGCTCGGGCAAATTGTTTTTCTCTACTTCATACAAAAGAAAGGATGGATTGGCGTGCCGGCCGGAAAGAAATGGGGCGAAGGAGATAAAAGCTTTATGGGCAATATCTATAAGGATGCGATCGCCAAAAAAGCAAACTTTTATAACGATTACTTGGAAAAGCTTTTTTATAACGCCCTGAACAACGCGCACAGAGATTCTGCCGACCCCAGTTTTTCAAAGGATTTTGGGAGCCGCATCCCGTTCTTAAACGGCGGATTATTTGAAGCCGAATATGATTGGAAAAACAGTTTGATGTATCTGGATAACAAGATTTTCCAGTCCATTTTTGATGTTTTTGAGCGTTATAACTTTACCGTTGAAGAAGAAAGTCCGGACGACAAGGAAATTGCCGTTGATCCGGAAATGCTCGGTAAGGTATTTGAGAACTTGCTTCCCGAAAACCTGCGCAAAGGCAAGGGCACGTATTACACACCGCGCGAAATCGTGTATTACATGTGCCGAGAATCTTTGGTTAACTACCTTGTTTCTAATCACTCCAATATCACGGAAGAAAATATCCGGAACTATATTTTCTACTCCGAAAGCTTTGAAAATTTCAAAAAGCAAAAAGGTGAAAGTTTTACGCCCGGCCAGTGGAAAGAATTGGACGATTTGCTGGCAAATATAAAAGTGTGCGATCCGGCTTGCGGCTCCGGCGCGTTTCTTGTGGGAATGCTCAATATGATCGTGAAGCTCCGGATATTCTTGCAGACGACTCCGGACTCGCACTTAATCCCGCAGAAGAAGGAATACGAGCTGAAGCGCGAAACCATCCAAAATTGCATTTACGGCGTGGACATTGATCCGGGCGCTATTGAAATAGCCAAACTGCGGCTCTGGCTCGCGCTTGTCGTGGATTATGACCTTGAGGACATTGAGCCGCTTCCGAACCTTGATTATCGCCTAATGTGTGGCAATTCGCTTTTGGAAGAGTTTGAGGGAATAAAGTTCTATAACGGCGAAAAAGAAACGCAGGCATCTTTGCTGACCGATCCAGAAAAAGATAAAAAGGTTGAAGCGTTAAGAAAGAAGGTTAAAGAATATTTCAGCATTCATGACGATAAAGAAAAGCTGAAAAAACGGAAGGAAATCAACGACATAAAAGATTGGCTGATCGGCACGGCTTTGCAAAAACGGTATAAGGACATTGCCTCGCAAAGGAAAGAGGCCGAATCAAGGGCAAATATGCTTAATGAAAAAAGCCGCAAGCAGTATCTTGCCGGCTTCAGCAAATGGCTCGGCTCAAGCTCAAATATTCAAAAAGCGCTAGAGAGTTTGCATAATCCCAAAAAAGAAAAACCATTCTTTATCTGGAAACTGGAATTTATTGATGTCTTTGAAGAAAAAGGCGGTTTTGATGTGGTGATAGCCAATCCGCCGTATGTAAAAGAATATGTTCAGAAGTCAGCTTTCGATGGCCTTAGGGATTCATCCTATTATCAGGGCAAGATGGACCTTTGGTATTTTTTTGCATGCAAGGGTGTCGATTTGGCAAAAAATGATACGGGCATAATTACTTTTATCGCACAGAACAATTGGGTTACAAGTTATGGAGCTTCCAAGATGCGAAGCAAAATTATTTCTGATACCCAGATTTTAAGCCTTATAGATTTTGGCGATTTTAAGATTTTTGAAGCAGGAATTCAGACGATGGTAATGATGTTTAGAAGAAATACTACGGCAGATAATTACTCTTTTGATTTCAGAAGGATTTCCGGCAATGATCTGACCCTCAATGACGTAATCAATGTTTTAAATAAAAATGAAAATAGTAAAGCAGAATATCTAACGCCAAAAATAAATAGAAATATATTCAAAGATAAAACCCTAACCTTCAGTAATTCGCGAGCAGAACCAATACTTGAAAAAATAAAAAGCAAATCCAATTTTCAACTAAATGATAAAGAGGTTGCTAACGGAATCCATCATCATCACGACAGGGTTAATCGAGAGCGTAATAAAATTCTCGGAAGCCAATATAAAATTGGCGATGGGATTTTTGTGTTAAGCAATAAAGAGAAGAGTTCAATACCATTTTCAAAAGCAGAGTTAGGATTAATAAAACCCTCATATACCTCTAAAGAATTACATAGGTGGTACAGCAACCCGATAAATCAAGAATGGGTCATTTATACCGATTCAAGTTTTAAGGACAAAAAGAAGATAGAAAATTATCCCAACATTAAAAAACATCTTGATCAATTCAAAAAAGTTATCACTTCCGATAATAAACCTTACGGTTTGCATAGGGCTCGAGATGAGCGTTTCTTTATAGGAGAAAAAATTATAGCCGTTCGAAAATGCGCGAGGCCAACTTTTACTTATGTTGATTTCGATAGTTATGTATCCGCGACTTTCTATGTGATAAAAACTGAAAGGTTGAACCAAAAATACTTGGTAGGATTACTAAATTCTGAGTTAATCACTTTCTGGTTGAAACACAGAGGGAAAATGCAGGGCAATAATTTTCAGATTGATAAAGAACCCATCATTGCTCTTCCTATTTCAAAAACTGATCAAGCACAACAAGACGCCATCATAAATCTTGTAAATAAAATCCTTGCCATTGCCAAAGACGCTGACTATTTAAAAAATTCCGGAAAACAAGCAAAAGTCCGCGACTACGAAAAACAAATTGATCAGCTTGTCTATAAACTCTACGCCCTCACCCCGGAGGAGATTAAAATTGTGGAAAATCATGGATGAAATAAAAGACCCAATTTTAAGAGAACAAGCGAGTATTCCAACCGATGGTTTAGAGTACTCTTTTGTTAACTTACCAAAATCAGTAGTTGAAATTGTTGATGCTTGTATCAGAGTGGTTTGGGTAATGGGGAGTTATGGAAAGACCGTCGAGCCTAGAGAAATAATTTCTAACGCTCAGAAAATGTTTATCAGCGAAGAGGTTAAATCTCAGGATAATTTTTGGAAAGAACATTGCGCTGGTTCACTGAGAGAGTTGGTTGATAATCACTTCGAGGCAAACTGTCTTCGCTTCCTAAAATGTATTCCTAAGCGCGACGAATCTGATGAAACCAAACAGCTATGTGAGAAGCTTAGAGATTTTAAGGAATTTTTGAACGACTTCGCCCATTTTAAGGACACCGCAACCAGCAAGGCTCAAAATTTGATAACCCCAGCACCAACGGAAATAAGCGAACAGGTTTTCGACAAAATATGTACTGCTTTTATTTTCCATCTCGGAAACTATTTTAAATACAAAAATAAGTAAATATGAATCAAATTGAATTACACAAAAAAATAGAGCTGATAGTGCAAGAAAATCCTGCACAGGCTGAACCCGGTAAGGTGCGCGCGTTGATTTCCGAGAATCACGATGTTTATCTCTACTTCTTTACTCAAGCCGATGAGCGCTGGCTTGGTTGGCTTTGGGAAAATGGCTTTTTAGATGTTATTAAACAAAAAGCAGAAGACCAGACGCGTTATGGATACCGAACGCCAGAAGTTAACTATCTCGTAAAGGTGGCCGAAAAAGAGCCGGCAAAGGTAGTTGATATTATGCTTGCCGTACCGATTTCTACGAAGAACTTTAATCCAGAAGTGGTGGACAGATTCTTACGCATTTGTAGTGGTTTGCCAGCACCAGAACTCAAGCGGATGGTAAAGAAAATTCGTGATGATGAGTGGGTGCAACTCATGGGTGCTTTCAACGACTGGGGTTTTGAGTATGAAAAAATGCTTAAAACTTTAACTGATGCTAATGACTTTGATAGCGTTCTTATTCTTGCTGAAGCAGTACTTTCTATTCGCACAAAAAAGGAAGCCGAACAAACTTCGCGCGGATTTTTGTCCGACAATCCTTTCTACTTTAAGGAACTAAGCTATACAAAAGTATTCGAATACTTACTCAAGGTGGATGAGAAAAACATTGAAAACGCACTCACTTTGGTAACCAACACAATGAAGGAGGTTGTGCTCTTTGGAGAAAAAGAACATAAAGACGAAGTATTTAAAGTTTATGATAGCTACTTTTTATTAGATGTAGATTTTTTTGAGCTTGAGCTTACCGAAAAAGACAGACTTTCACACAGAGATGATGTTAAAAATCTCGCAGCCGTTATTAAGCATTATGCAGAGCAAACC
>JACPLW010000012.1 GCA_016186325.1 Parcubacteria group bacterium
AACTGCGCGGAAGAAGACGCGGCTGACGCTAGACGCGTTGCTGGCGTTTTGGGCATTCCTTTTTATATTTTTAACTTTGAAAACGAATATAAAAAATCGGTGATTGATTATATGATAGATGGATATAGAAGGGGAGAAACACCAAACCCCGATATAATGTGCAATAAAGAAATTAAATTTGGTTTGTTTTTAAAGAAAGCGTTCAAACTTGGCGCCGATTATATTGCCACCGGGCACTACGCCCGCCTAACACACAACACACAACACATAACACATAACAAAAACAAAAATGTTGCATGTTGCATGTTGCATGTTGCGAAAGATAGCAACAAAGATCAGACGTATTTTTTATGGACGCTTACCCAAAAACAGTTAAAACATTGCTTGTTTCCAATTGGCGATTACGTCAAGCCGCAAGTTCGCGCGCTGGCAAAAAAATATGATTTGCCGACGGCAAAAAAACCGGATTCGCAGGGGGTATGCTTTGTCGGTGAAATTGATGTTGCGGAATTTTTGAAAGAACAGCTTGGCAAAAAACCGGGGCCGATTTTAACTTTGGCGGGGGAAAAAGTTGGAATACACGACGGCCTTTCTTTTTATACTATTGGCCAGAGAAGAGGCATCGGTTCAACCGGCGGCGGAACGCCCTATTATGTTGTCAGGAAAGACCATAAAAAAAATACCATTTTTGTAACCGAAGCTGAGAATACAGCGCTCTTTTCTAAAGAACTAACAGCGCGAAATTTAAATTGGGTTTCTGGCAAAGCGCCAAAATTACCAATTAAATGCTTAGCGCGTGTCAGGTACCGCCAACCTCTACAAAAAGCAACAATTTATAATAAACAATCGATTGTGTTTGATGAACCGCAAAGAGCTATAACTCCCGGCCAAAGCGCCGTATTCTACAGCAAAGACGGTGTAATGCTTGGCGGCGGGATTATTGACAGATGATAAAAATCATGTTTAATTTATAATTATTCAGTTGTTTAAAAATGTATTAAAAGGAGGCAGAGACATGCCAATTTACAGTGCGGAATACGCTCAAAGAATACGAGGCTACCTCTTCGGCTACATAGACCGCAGTACTTTTGAGCGGTATGATAGAGAATTTGATTTTTTTTCAAGTTACGCAAAAGAAGCTGGTGGACAAGTTTTGGAATTGGCCTGCGGCGCTGGGCGAGTAATGATGGAACTAGCCAAGCGCGGTTTTACGGTTTTTGGCATTGAAGCTTCCCCACACATGCTTAAATTGGGAGTTGATGCTGTAAAAACATTGCCCTTACCGGTTCAAAGAAGGATTCATTTTATCCAAGGCGATATGCGGCAATTCGCATTCAAGAAAAAATTTCCTCTAATTATAATTCCATATAACAGTTTTGGGTTCAATCTTGATAAGCAGGAAGGCGAAGTATGTATTTCGTGTATTATGGATAATCTCGAACCTAATGGAATTTTTATTATTGATACGCCGTTTCACAACCACGTTGGTTGCGATGAGACTTGGTGGAAAAAAATAGCTAATAAATATAGTTTTAGTTATGAATTTAAAGATTACGTTCCTGAATTTAATCCGAGATATACTATTCCCAACGTTATTTTAGGAAGAAAAATTTAGATTCCACGAACCCATGCAAAATTTGACATATAGTATGTTTATTCTTATACTATAAAAATTCTTTAAAATTATGAGTTCATAAACTTATGTCGTCAGTATGTTTGCACTGACGATTTTTTATTTAAATAAAAGAGGGACTTAATTATCCCTCGTTACGTTCTTCTTTTGAAAGCCGAGGCGGCGCTATTTCTCTATGAAAAAAATCACACATAATGCGATTTATTTCAGCCCAGTTATCTCCATAAACACAATGGTGATGGGGGCATAGCTCGGCGTTACCGCTAAGCTGAAGTCCGCACGACGCGCAAAGAGACATTGCCTCCTCCTTTTTAGCTTTGTTATAATTTTATTAAAGATAACTTTATTTTACTTATTGAACCGAGATTGTGTCAAGCCGTATTGAATGTTAAAATTAACCTCATGACGTCTCAAGAAATCAGAAAAAAGTTTTTAGAGTTTTTTGAAAGCAGGGGACACAAAATTGTACCCTCTTCTTCTCTTGTGCCTAAAGACGACCCGTCGGTGCTTTTAACAACCGCCGGAATGCAGCAATTCAAGCCGTATTTTACCGGCGATAAGGACCCTATAAAGGATTTTGGGTCGCGGCGAACTGCTTCAATACAAAAATCTTTCCGTACTTCCGATATTGATGAAGTTGGAGACGAATCGCACCTGACTTTTTTCGAAATGCTGGGACATTTTTCTTTCGGGGATTATTTTAAGAAAGAAACCATTGAATTGACTTTTGAGCTTCTTACTAAAATTTTTGAGATTTCAAAAGAGCGGATATCAGCCTCGATTTTTGAAGGGGATCAAAAAATTCCAAAAGATCAAGAATCATACGACGCTTGGCTGCGATTTTTGCCGGCGGAAAAAATTAAGCTCGGCAAACGAGAAGACGGTAACGTTTGGGGACCGGCCGGGCCGGAAGGTCCTTGCGGTGCATGCAATGAAGTTTATGTTGACGGATTGGAAGTAGCCACCTTGGTTTTTATGGAATACTTTTATTCAAAAGGTGATGTTTTTACGCCTTTAAAACAAAAAGGGGTGGATGTTGGCTGGGGATTTGAGCGACTTGTAAAAGTCATTCAGAACGCGCCGACGGTTTTTGAGACAGATTTATTTGAGCCGATTATACAGTTGATTCCCCACCGTAATATTGAAAATGAAGCTCGTTCGGTTCGAATTATCGTCGACCATGTAAGAGCTACTGTATTTCTTGTCGCCGATGGCGTTTTACCATCGAATACGGAACAAGGATATATTTTGCGACGACTTTTACGTCGCGCTATTCGCCATGGCCTTATTTTAAATCTTTATAAAAACTTTTTAACCCCTTTATCGCAAAAAGTTATAGAAATTTATAAGGAATTTTATCCGGAATTATCTATTAAAAAAAATGACATTCTGACAGTTATAGAAAAGGAGGAAGAAAAATTTTCTAAAACATTGGCATTGGGAATTAAAGAATTTGAAAAGACTGCCGCTTCGGGAATAATTACAGGTAAAGATATTTTTCGTCTTTACGAAAGTTTCGGATTTCCTCCGGAACTGACAAAAGAGTTGGCAAACGAAAGAAATATAAGATTTGATGAATCTGAGTTAAAAGAGGCAATGGAAAAACACCAGGAAATTTCCCGTGCCGGCGCTGAAAAGAAATTCGGCGGGCATGGTATTGGCTCGGTTCAGAATAAGGAATCGGCGGAAAAAATTACACGACTTCATACCGCAACCCATTTATTACATCAAGCCATTCATGATATTTTAGGCAGTGAAGCCGACGTTAAACAAATGGGTTCCGACATTACGGAGGAAAGAACCAGATTCGACTTTACGTTCCCAAGAAAACTGACACCGGAGGAAATTAAAAAAATTGAAGATATCGTGAATGAAAAAATAAAAATGAACTTGCCGGTTATAGCGAGAAAAATGCCGAAAGAAAAAGCACTCGAAATCGGCGCTCGCGCTTTCTTTAAGGAAAAATACGATGAGGAGGTAAATGTTTATTCAATTGGCGACCCTGATTTATCAAAAGCCTATTCAAAAGAGTTCTGTGGCGGCCCTCATGTTAATTCCACGGGAGAAATAGGCCATTTTAGAATTATTAAAGAAGAAAGTTCTTCGGCCGGAGTGCGAAGAATCAGAGGGGTTGTGGAATAGTAAAAATTTTGTGTTATACTTAAACGTAGAAGCAAGCTAACAAAAATGCCCGAAGGTTTTGAAATAATTCGCGCCAGAATCAAAGATGACATTCCGGTCTTAATTGACCGTATTTTACGGTCAAAGCAGAAGGAAATTATTTTGGTTTTGCCAAAAAATTCTATCATTAGCGCCAATCCCGATTCTATTAAACTCTTGAAACAAGAGGCGGAGAGCGTTAATAAAACTTTATCGCTAAGTACGGAAAATAGCGATTTAAAATCATTCGCAAAAGAGTTTGATATTCTTATTTATAATTCCAATAAGATTCCTGCGGCATCCGTTGTCAAACAACCCGTAAAAATGAAACGAATGATGGATGTAATACCTCCTTCTTTTTTTAAAGAAAAAAAAATAGAAATAACGCCGGAGCCTGATCCGGAACCGATTGTAGAGCCCGAACTAGATGTAGCTGTGCCGCAAGAGCCGATTGTTTACGAAACCGAATATAGTAAGCCTTTAGATTCCCCAAACAACCCCGACTTGGAAAAAAATCTTGAAAATTTTTATGTCGGATCCGATAATGTTAAAATCAAGAAAAAAATATTTTCATTCAAACGTTTAACGATATTTCTTTTTGTTATGGGCGGAGTTTCGCTTACCGGAATGCTTTATTTGACGCTTCCAAAAGCAGAAATAAGTATCGCGATAAGAAAGATTAAAGTAGATGCCGACATACCCGTAGCGGTAAGTAAAAAAAGCGGTTCATCTAATTTGGCAAACGGCATTATTCCCGGTGAATACTTTATGTTAAGCAAATCCGGCTCAAAAACTTTTTCTACCGAAGGAATAAAAAAAGAGACATCTTTGCGATCCCGAGGTTTTATTACAATTTATAACGCGTATAGTTCCGCGCCGCAGAGACTGGTTGCCCAAACCAGATTTGAAACCAAAGACGGCAAAATTTTCCGTCTTCAGGCGCCGATTATCGTGCCGGGAGCGAAAGTTGTATCGGGAAAGTTAACGCCGAGTTCCATAAAAGCGGAAGTAGTGGCCGACGTTGCCGGTCTGGAATACAACATAGGCCCTTCTTATTTTACAATTCCAGGATTCAAAGAATCCCCTAAATATGCCGGATTTTACGCTCAAAGCTCTGAAGAGATGGCTAGCGGCAAAATTGGATCGGTTTCGACAATAGACCAAATAGAGATCGAAAAAGCTAAACTAAATTTACAAGAACAGCTTATCAAAGAAATAGAAAACGATACCCTAAGCACTCTTAAAGACTCTTCCGATTTTAAGTTGATTAAAGGCGCTTCAAGTGTTAAAATTGATGAATTCAAATCATCGGTTTTGACAGGCAGTTCTGCCGATTCTTTTACTATCAATATGAAAATAACTTGGCAGGCTATGTTTTTTAGGGAACGAGATCTTAGGGCGTTAATTGGTAATTTCGTTTCATTAAAGTATCCTGAATTAGGCGCGTTTAAATTTGAAGGCGATATAAACTATCCGTCAGCCACTAAAACAGACTTTAAAAAAGGCGAGTTATTTTTTACTTTAAAAATAGATGAAGAAAATGCCTTAGGCGCCGATATCAACAATTTAAAAAAAGAATTGGCCGGTCAAAATGAAAATGAAATGAGGGCGCTTATCTCAAATAAACTCTTTATCAGCAGCGCCACAATTTCATTATGGCCATTTTGGGTCAGTCGAGCGCCAACAAACTTAAATAGAGTTAACATTACCATTGACAAAGAAAAAGCATTGTGATAAACAATAAGAAGCCGCCATTTAATGGCGTTGTTATTGAAACCCTGCCTAATACCAACTTTAGAGTAAAATTGGATGACGGCCGAGACATTTTAGCCCATTTGTCAGGTAAAATGCGCTTGCATTTTATTCGGGTTTTAGTAGGTGACAGGGTAGAAATAGAAGTATCTCCAGACGAAAAGCGGGGCCGCATAATTAGAAGATTTTAGATATGAAGGTTAGAGCGAGCGTTAAAAAAATTTGCGCCAAGTGCAAGGTAGTGCGTCGTCAAAGACGGCTTTTTATTGTTTGTTCTAACCCAAAACATAAGCAAAAACAAGGTTGAAGCGAGCCCCGTACAACAACAAGTTGTATACGGGGCGAGCAAGCGAGCTTCAACGGGTTGCCTGAAAATTTTTAAATAAATTATATTTTATAAAATATATGCCAAGAATCGCCGGGGTTGCTATCCCCGAAAATAAAAAAATAATCATTTCCTTATCATATGTCTATGGCATCGGGAGTTCTTTGGCAGCAAAAATTATAAAAAACGTAAACATTGACCCAACTAAAAAAGCAAGTCAGTTGACGGAAGGAGAATTAAACAGACTCCGTGATTTTGTTGAAAAAAATTACAAAATTGAAGGTGATTTAAAAAGAGTAATCCAAAGTAATATTAAAAGACTAAAAGAAATCGGCGCTTACCGAGGATTACGCCACAGCAAGGGCTTGCCGGTAAGAGGCCAAAGGACAAAAACTAACTCCAGAACCAGAAGAGGCAATGTCAGAAAAACCGTTGGTTCTGGCCGAAAAAAAGGTACTGAAAAAACATAAAATGGGAAAGAAAAAAATAAAAACACAAACAGAAGAAGAGCTCTTAAAAGAGGGCACCGGGGCGAAACCTAGCGAGAAACCGGCTACAATAAATACTGGGCGGTCTTTCCACCGCGGTAAGGCTTTTGTTAGAGCAAGCTATAATAATACAATCATTGTTATTACCGATGAAAAAGGAGGGGTTTTAGCCTGGTCATCAGCCGGTTCTTTGGGGTTTAAGGGTCCTAAAAAAGCTACTCCATATGCCGCTTCAAAGGTGGCTGGAGCAGTGGTGGAAAAAGTAAAAAAGACCGGTTTAAACGAAATTGAAGTATTTGTTAAAGGTATCGGTTCGGGAAGAGAATCAGCCATAAGATCGCTTGCAAACCAAGGACTAAATATTATAACTATAAAAGACCTTACTCCCATTCCGCATAACGGCCCAAGGCCTAAAAAAGTTAGAAGAGTATGAGATATACCGGACCAAAAGAAAAATTATCGCGAAAGGTTGGAGAAAATCTTGGTCTTAAGGCTGAGCGTTCTTTTTCGCCAAAGTCATCTTTTATGAAAAAGCCTTATAGGCCGGGTCAGCATGGGAAAGCTCGCCGCAGGGCTCTTTCTGAGTTTGGAGCACAAATGATAGAAAAACAAAAACTCCGATTTATTTATGGACTAACCGAAAAACAATTAAAAAAATACTTTAATGAAACAAAAAAAAAGAAAGGTTTAACCGGCAACATTCTCTTAAGCATCTTAGAAAAGAGACTGGATAACGCAGTTTTTAAGGCTGGCCTGGCGCTATCGAGAGCAATTGCCAGGCAACTTACAAGCCACGGCCATTTTTTGGTTAACGGAAAACGAATTAACGTTCCTTCTTACCAAGTTAACGTAGCAGACATAATTTCAATAAGGCCGCAAAGCAAATTAAAGTTGATATTTGGAGGACTTGATATAAGATTAAAAAAACATGACGCGCCTTCATGGCTTGAGGTTGATAAAAAAACTTTTGAAATAAAAATAAAATCGGAACCAAAAGACGACGATCTCCCTAAAAATTTAAATATGAACGCGATCGTAGAATATTATTCAAGGTAATTTTTTTAAAAACTATGGAAACAAATATTTATTTGCCAAAAGCGCCAAAATTAGTTAAGCAGATTTCACCGAATCGCGCTGTTTTTGAGATTGAAGAACTTTATCCGGGATACGGTCTAACTATAGGCAACGCCTTAAGAAGGGTAATTCTTTCATCTCTTCCTGGCGCCGCCATCACTTCCGTAAAAATCAAAGATGTGAATCATGAATTTTCCACTATACCCGGAGTTCTTGAAGATGTTGTGGAAATTATTTTAAATCTCAAACAAATAAGATTTAAAGTTCATTCCATTGAGCCACAAACCGCCATTTTAAAGGTAAAAGGCGAAAAAGAGGTGACAGGAAAAGACATAAAACTTTCTTCCCAAATTGAAATTACGAATCCCAACATTCATATTGCCACTCTTAGTTCAAAAAGTGCTTCATTGGAAATGGAAATAAAAATAGAAAAAGGACTCGGCTATTCAGGCGTAGAATCTCGAAAATCCGAAAAACAGGAGGTCGGCGGGATTGCCATTGATGCAATTTTTACGCCAATCAGAATGATTAATTACGAAGTTGAAGACATGCGTGTTGGCGATAAAACAAACTATAATCGCTTAAGATTCGACATTGAAACCGACGGCACGATAACGCCGCAAGAAGCGCTTACCGACGCCTCTAACATTTTGATTAATCATTATAAAATAATAGCTTTAGGAATAACTAAGACAAAACAAGAAGGAAAGGAAATAGAACAAGAAGTTGTTAAAAAAGAATCAAAGAAAGAAGAGGAGGCAGATATATTAAAAATAAAAATTGAGGATTTAAAATTATCTAATCGCACCCAAAATATCCTGATTAGCAATCATCTAAAGAATGTAGGTGGGATCATTAAATTGAATGAACGCGATTTGATGAAACTTGAAGGATTGGGAGATAAGGCGATAAAAGAAATAAAGAAAACATTAGGTAAATTGGGTCTCACTTTAAAACAGGAAGAATAATGCATGAAGCATCTAAAGAAAAATCGAAAATTCGGCCGGTTGGCAGATTATAGAAGATCTTTTCTTTCAAATCTAACCGGTGCTTTAATTGAAAAAGAACGGATAAGAACAACTGAAGCGCGCGCAAAAGAAATAAGATCGCTTGTTGAGAAAGCCATAAGCCGGTCAAAAAACGATACTCTGGCAAATCGCCGGTTACTTTTAAAGCGCTATAATCCGAAAACAGTGAATAAATTATTCCATACTTTAGGGCCGCGTTTTAAAGAACGAGAAGGCGGCTACTGCAGAATAATGAAGCTCGGGATAAGAAAAAACGATAGTGCAAAAATGGTAATAATTGAACTCTTAAAGTAATCTCATGCCAGTTTCTAAAAATAAAACTTATAATATTGATGCGAAGGGCCAGTCACTTGGCCGGTTAGCAACAAACATTGCCACGCTTCTTCGGGGAAAAAGCGAAATTAACTATGCGCCGCATTTAGACCCGCTTATAACCGTTAGAGTAGCCAATATTGATAAAATAGTTTTAACCGGAAAAAAGGCGGAACAAAAAATTTATAGGCACTATACGGGATATCCGGGAGGTTTAAGAGAAATAAAATATCAAGAATTCATTAAAAAAGACAAGGGTAAAGCCTTAAAAATGGCCGTTCTAAGAATGCTTAACAAAAATCGTCTGCGCCCCAAATTAATGAAAAGATTAATTATTAATCCTGAGCAGAGTCGAAGGATTGAATAATATTTTACATATGGTTATTAAGAAACAAAAAAAAGAAAAAAATATCGCAAATGCTAAAGCTCCCGCCTCCGCTCCTCCTTCGCCAAAGGCTACGGATGGACGCGGTAAAGCTTCAGTGGACAAGTCGGAGGGCAAGGAAAAATTTAAGGAAAAATTTTACGAAGCTATTGGCAGACGAAAAACCGCAACAGCTAGAGTTAGAATTTGGCCGAATTCAAAAAATAAAGAAATTACGATAAACGACAAAAACTTCTCCGAATACTTTAAAGAAAAGGGTATGCAAGAAACCGCGGTTCAACCTTTTGAAAAAAGCAGCTCCGCTCTCTCTAAAATGTCGGCTAAAGTTTATGGCGGCGGCCTTAGGGCTCAATCTCAAGCTATCAGACACGGTTTAAGCCGGGCATTGGTTTTATTGAACCCCGAGTTAAAATCGATACTTAAAACATTGGGATTTCTGACCCGTGACTCGCGAATGAAAGAAAGAAAGAAGCCCGGATTAAAGGGAGCGAGGAGAGCTCCTCAGTGGTCTAAAAGATAATCTCTCAGCCCCGACGCATTCTCCGACGGTACCGTCGGAGTTCCGGTCGGGGCTCCGACCCAAAGGCGTCGGAGTGGTCGAAGCGTTAAACGAACCCCGCAGACACACGATATTTACGCCTAACTAAGACACCAATCGAGTCATAGCGTTGCAGTGGAGTAAACGCTAATCGTGCGCTTTGGGCACAGTTTCGCTTGTTTTCCAGTATAAAAACAGTTTGTTGACAATTATAATAGATTTTGATATGATTGCTATAGTTTAACAATTTCATATCTATTCAAACGCATTAATACGAAGGAATAGTAGAATAGCATAATTAAGGTAAAAGCGAGCTCGGGACAGTGAAAGCCGAGACCCAAAAAGCTATTGAACACCCCTTCGGAGCGGCTGGTGAAAAAGCCAAATTGGCATAAACCAAACGGTAATCACTTATCGTGAACAGGCAATTAAGTGCTTGGATTTCTTGAATAAAGCGTCCAAGAAAAAGGATGGGACCACGAGGTGTTTTTTTTAATGACTCTCGTTCCTTTTTTACTATTGAAAAATAGTAGGAAAAGAACGGGAGTTTTTTTATTTTTCAACCAAAGGAGGTTGAAGGGTATGGGGTTTACCAGAATCTGCCGTGCTTTCGGAGGTGCCGGTCCGCACCAACTTCCGTGTGAGTGGGAGGAAGAGGGAATTTCCTTTTCCTCCCATCTTTATGGTCTCCGTAGCTCAATTGGAAGAGCGGTCCCCTGTGAAGGGATTGGTTGCGGGTTCAAGTCCCGTCGGAGACCCCTGTATGAGTTATAAAAGTAAAAAAATAAAAAAGAATAGATTTAACCAACTCAAGTATCGGTTTGGGTTGGTTAAAACTGCTCTTTTACAAAAAATAAAAGTTCTTTTACAACAACTCAGGCAAAAGGAGGAGCCAATGAGAATGCCGCAAACTGTAGCAATAATGGAATTTCTTAGGACAAAGAATAAAACGCTACGTTCAAATAACCAAAAGATTAATGAGTGGGTAGATAATTATATTAACGACTGTATTCTCAATGGTAAATCCGTGGATATTTTAACTCAATGGTGTCTGTCAAAAGACTTAGAAATAAGATATAGGACACAAGGTAATCAGTTTATTCCTCTTAAAACTGAATCAAAATTGATTCAAAAAGAAATCCCCCAGATTATACAGATATTTCTTAAAAATGGAGTAACTGTAAACTGGTGGATTACTTTTAATAATTCCTTTTTGGATAGAGGAAGAATTGAAAGTGATATATCAGATAAATATATTAAAATGATTCAGGGTATTAGCCAATTAGAAAATATATTATTTATCAATTGGGAAAAAGAAATATTAAAAGAAGGAGCTAAACCAAACGCGGGGGTATTAAACGATTTCTTTTCTTTTGTTTCAAGAAAAGCGTTTGAGATTGATTTTAAGAATCTTCTTGAAAGAGTGACAAAATATCCAGATTTTGATAAAACGGAAGAAGAATTAAGAATAGAAGCTCAATATAAAATAGCTTGTGAAGCTGAAGAAGGCCGATTCCTGTTTAGTAGTGATGCTCCATTGTCCAACGGTCAGTTCATTCTTATTCCTCTTGAATTCCCCGAGAGATATGTTTTCTTTTCTACTTTAGTTCCCGATTTTAAGAAACGAATTATGTCAGTTTTAAAACCATATCCATGGAGACTAGATGCTGATAATTTGCAGTATGAGGTTTAGTTAAAAACATATAACCGCCAGAAATTTTAATCTCTGGCGGTTTTTCATTCTAAAATTTACATCAGCGGGAGATTTATTCAGACATAAGAGCCCATGCACAACCCTCCGCTACTATGCGGCCATCAATAAAGAAAGGTCAAAAGAAATTCATCAAAAAATACTTGGTAAAAATAAGCTATAATCTTGAAGTTAACCATTAAAATCATTAAGATTAATTAATGAACCAATCAAAGAAAAATAAAGGCAATCATTACATTACAGAAAGTTACCAGAGAAACTTTTCAGATGTTAATGGCCAAATTTATGTTTTAATGTCTGATGGGAAAATTATTGGTCCCACTAATCCTGAAAATACATTTAAGGAGGATTATTTCTACTTAGTTAAATTACCCATGGGTGGTGGTACTCTCGAAGTTGAAACAACATTGGGAAAAATCGAGGGAGAATATATACCAGCATCAAAGAAACTGGAAAATGGAGAAGAAATAAATGAAAAGGAAAGGATTGTAATTTCCATGTTTATCGCCGCTATGTTTGATCGAACAAAAATACAAAGAAATCGTAAACGAAACGCTCTTATAAAAATATTAAATGAGGGGAAAAAAAGACAGACGGAACTTAATGAAGAATTAAAAATCGGGCGAAAACCCGCACCTTCATTTCAACAGAAAGAGGTAAGGGGAGTTTCATTAAAAGAGTTAGAGGAAGGTATCCAAAACTTTGATAATTATCATTCCGCATCAATAATTGAACTTGTTCAAAAAATTACTCCAAAGATATTTAACATGCTTTGGAGTGTAGTAAAAACCAATGATAAAATACCATTTGTATCCTCTGATAATCCAGTCTGCATGTGTAGCCCAGACAGAGAAAAAAAGTATGGAGCAAATACGCTGGCATCTCTAGCAGGATTGGATCATGACGACGTTGAATTGTCTTTTCCTCTATCAAAGACCAGCGCACTGATTGCGACTTGGAATAAATATCTTCCGAAGAACCTTATTGCAACTCCAGAACAAGTAAACCAGCTTAATTTTCGCTCTATTAAGATATCGGAAAATATATTTTCAAACCGCAAAGATGTACTTTATAATATATGCAGTGAACGTTCAGCTAAGGTTCCGCAAAGACCATAGCATTGCAGTGGTCTAAAAGATAATCTCTCAGCCCCGACGCATTCTCCGACGGTACCGTCGGAGTTCCGGTCGGGGCTCCGACCCAAAGGCGTCGGAGTGGTCAAAACGCTATTCTAGCGTTTTGATGGTGAGCTTGTCGAACCATCGAACGGGTCAAAGCGTTAATTCCCAACATTAATTTTATACAGAACCAGTACTTCATCATTCAGTTCAAAAAAATAAAATTCAGAATTCTGTTGGTTCCAAAACACCGGAGAATCTATATCCAAATAAAATGACGCTGTATATCTTTTATCTCCGCGGTCATCTCTTTCGGCAACCTTAAGTTCATTATTTGCGTACCATATTACGTGTTCCGAGTCGTTAAACCAATCGAAAAATTTAATTGGTCCCTCATAAGAAGCCACTAAATCTGTTTCGCCGGTTTTTCTCGTCGGCTCTTCTTTTTCATCGCTAATATAACTTATCCAAATTTTATTTTCTGAAACAAAAAGTTCTTTCCTTCCATCCGGCGAAGTAACTCGCAGAGGCGAAGAAGTTGCAATTTTAAATTTTTTATTTGAAATAAGAGCGCCATCAAAATCATAAGTTTTAACGGTTTTAACTTTATTATTTTTAATCTCAATTGTTTTATCTTTAACACTAAACTCGGAAATTTGTTGGGCTGGTACCTCTGTAATTTTTGTTTTATTTAGGTTAATAGGCAATAAAATTATATGGCTTAACTCCATAACCAAACCGTTCCTAACTTCTATAGTTTTATTCCAAGGAAAGTAACCGTCTTTATAAATAAAGACGCTATATTGTTTTGGCACCAAGCCGCTTATGAGAGTGGTGTGACTTAAAAGTCCGCCGGTTGATTTATAATATTTGTCGTTTATATAAACCCTTGCTTCCGTTACGGAAGTTTTTATGTAAATACCACCGGTTTTCACAATTTTTAATGTGTTAAAATCAAAACTCCACCCTTGGGCAATAAGAGAAACGGCGATGCTTAATGCAACAAAAAAAACAGCAAATATCCAAAAAATAAAGCGTCTAAATTTCCTAGTCATAATCTCCAAAAATTACCATTTTTTCCTCATTATGGCAAATTTGATTTAAAGATGAATTTATCGTAAAATATCGTTACTATGTCTTTTTTCACTAAAAAAATCGGAATAGATCTCGGAACGGTTAACACCTTAGTTTTTATTCCCAAAAAAGGAATAATTTTAAACGAACCTACGGTAGTTACCCTCTCAAGCAATGGAAAAACAATTCTAGCAGTCGGAGCAGAAGCGCAAAAAATGCTCGGCCGAACGCCCGAAAACATCATAGCAAAAAAACCAATGCGTGACGGAGTTATTGCCGATTATCACATCACCGAAACAATGCTAAGGTATTTTATACAAAAAAGTTTAGGCCGATTTCAACTGACAAGGCCCGATGTTCTCGTAACAGTACCTTCGGGTTCAAGCTCAACAGAAAGGAGGGCGGTCGTTGACGCCGCTATAAATGCCGGTGCCAAAGCCGCTTATATAGTAAAAGAACCGGTTTTAGCGGCAATTGGTGCTAATATTCCCATCAACTCTGCTTCCGGTAATCTTATAGTTAGTATCGGCGGCGGCACTACTGAAGTAGCCGTAATGTCACTTGGCGGCATAGTAACATCCCATTCCCGCCGAGTCGGGGGCAATAAACTTGACCAGGCGATTATTGATTATCTTAAAAGAAAGCACAACTTAGCTATCGGAGAAAGAACGGCAGAACGGATAAAAATTGAAATCGGATCGGCTTTACCCGTAAAAGACGAACTTCAAATCAGCGTAAGAGGAAGAGACATATTAACAGGACTGCCGCGCAACATAACAATATATACCAATGAACTGGTTGAAGCTATCTCGGAGCGCTTAAGAGAAATAATCCAAGCCATAAAATTGGTATTGGCCCAAACACCTCCGGAATTATCAGCCGACATTATGGATAAAGGAATAATTTTAGCCGGCGGTACGGCTCTGCTTAGAAATTTTGACGAGCTAGTGGTAAAAACTACCGGGGTTCTGGCTTACGTCGCCGAAGAGCCTCTTTTTTGCGTAGCCAAAGGAGCGGGATTGGTTTTGGAAAATCTGGAATTTTATAAACGAAATATAACAGCAAAAAGGTAAGGTATGTATCCAAAAATTATAGATTATCTTAATAACTGTATTAAAAGTAACACACTTTCACATGCTTATATTTTTTACGGTCCCGATGAAGTTTCTAAAAGAAAAATCGCGTTTTGGTTTGCCAACAGTATCCTAAAAAATAAAGACGAAAAATTTCCCGCCCAAGGCGAGGCTCGCCAAAGGTGGCACCCCGATATTTTTTCTTTCAAACCCGAAGCCTCTAGCGATATTACGATAGGTTTAATTCGCCAAATGAAAAAATTTATAAGCTTAAGCCCTTATTCGGGGACACATAAGGTCGTGATAATTGAAAATGCAGAAAATTTAAACGATTACGCGCAAAATGCCATTCTAAAAACCTTCGAAGAAGCGCCTGTTCACGCTATAATTATTCTTTGCGTTAAGACATTGGATTCAATTCGTGAAACAATTGTCTCAAGGGGTATAAAACTGCCGTTTTGGCACTCAAACGAACAAAAAGTGGTTCGACTCCGCTCACCACAGGAGGAAAAATCATTTAGTATATTTGACAAGGTGGTTAAAAGCAATAGTTTGGAATTATTTTCTTCTTTTGAAGATTTACACAGCGACAATAAAGCGCCGGCAATTTTTGAACTTTGGATTAAATTTTTAAGAACAAAATTTATTTTTAATCCTGACAAGAAATTATTTGATCTTCTTAAAACAAGCCAGGGTATTTATTTTAAATTAAACGAAACCAATATAAACCCGAAACTGGCTTATGACGAATTACTGCTTAACTTGCAAAACAAATCTTAAAATTTGAAATCAAATATATGGAAATACTGGAAAATTTAAAAAATAATCTTAAAAAAATTAATGAATCATTCAAAGCCGAACTCTCCGGAATAAGAGTCGGCCGAGCCACGCCGGCACTTGTGGAAAATATGTTTGTTGATTATTACGGAACTAAGACGCCATTAAAGCAACTGGCATCAATTTCCGCGCCCGAACCTAGGATGCTTATAATAGAACCGTGGGATAAAAACGCTTTTTCGGCAATAGAGAAGGCAATTTTGATTTCAGGGCTTGGACTTAATCCCATTGTTGATAAAAACTCAATTAAAATAATTATTCCCCAGTTAACCGAAGAACGGCGAGATGCCCTAACTAAAATCGTAAATATAAAGTTGGAAGAATCGAAAATACAAAATCGCGCAAAAAGAGACGACACAATGAAAGAAATCAGCGATCTGTTTAGCGGAAAAAAAATTGCCGAAGATGAAAAATTCAAATTGAAAGAAAAAACTCAAACTATTGTCGACGAAGCCAATAAAAACCTTGAGAACATATCTGAATTAAAAGAAAAAGAAATAAAAGAAAAATAAGCGCTTATGTTATTAACAATCATTATATTTATAGTAATTCTGGGCATTTTGGTACTCGCCCATGAGTGGGGGCATTTTATCGTTGCCCGACGCGCCGGACTAATAGTTGAAGAATTTGGATTCGGATTTCCGCCACGGCTTTTTAGTTTTAAAAGAGGGGAAACTCTCTACTCAATTAACCTGCTCCCTCTGGGAGGATTTGTAAAGATAATGGGAGAAGACGGGAGCGGGGAGAGCAACCCCAGAAGTTTCGCGTCTAAATCCGTCGGCATAAGAAGCTTAATTACCGTAGCCGGCGTCGTAATGAATTTTATCCTAGGAGCGGTTCTTTTAATAATCGGGTTTTACATCGGCCTTCCTCAAGCAATTGACGCAGAAAACGCGGCACTTGCCAGAAATATTCAAATCCAGATCGTTTTAGTAGCTCCAAATTCCCCGGCCGATACCGCCGGTATAAACTTCGGCGATACAATAAAATATCTCAAAGCTGGCGATAAAATTATCAACATAAATGAAATCGCGACTCTTCAGAATGCCGTAAATAAATACTTAGGAAAAAACATAACTTTAGGAATAGAAAGAGTTGGAGCACCAATTGAATTTAAAATAGTACCGCGCGATAATCCGCCGGAAGGAGAAGGCGCGCTAGGAATTGCTCTCGCTAAAACCGGAATTGTCGCTTATTCTTGGTATGAAAGCTTGTGGTTAGGCACAAAGTCGGCTTTTGTCACGACCTGGATGATTGTAACCGGTTTTTTTGGAATTTTAAAAAATTTAATTTTTAACGGCGTTGTTCCAAAAGAGATTTCCGGCCCGATAGGTATTGCCGTTTTGGCGGGACAAGCCACAAGTCTTGGATTTATTTATTTACTCCAGCTTACGGCTTTAATTTCTTTCAATTTAGCAGTTTTAAATCTTTTACCCATTCCCGCTCTGGATGGAGGACGACTTCTGTTTTTCGCCATAGAAAAAATTAAAGGCAGCAGAGTCAACCCCAAAATGGAAAACGCCATCCACTCGGTCGGCATCGTTTTGCTCCTTATCCTCGTCGCGCTGATAACCTACAGGGACATATTAAAACTTCTGTAAAAAGTTAAAAAAATAGAAGACCCGTCCCGCAGTTGCGGGACGGGTCGAGCAGTTGGTCAGTTCTTGTTACCTACATGGTCCAGTCCTTCTGAAGCGGACTGTCGAGCTTGGTCACGAAGCCAGTGCGACCGCCTCCGGCGTTGAAGACGACTTCCCACTGCCACTCGTTAAGCTCGGGAGCTACCTTCTCGCTGACGAGCCGCGTTACCAGAAATCCGGTCCCGTAGTAGATTCCGTCTTGCTGAAGGATGTTGGGGATCAAGAACCGCCCAAGCATCCGGACATTACGCGGCTCGTTCACGCCATGACCATAGCCGGTGGTCGCCCCCATGAGCGCCACCTCGAACTGAATCTTGAACTTCCGGTCGTGGCCGAGAAGCTCTGCGCCTGCTTCGACCGGTCTGACCGTGAACTCAAACAAAAGACGATTGCCATGCCTCTCCAGCATGTGCACCCATCCTGAAACGAGCCGGAACGGACCAGGGCAGTTCGTGATGAGAAAGTGCAGTTTCGAGGTTGCCATAACGGCCTCCTGTTGCCCGGACTTATCCAGGCCTGTGCGGTTTCTTTCACTGAAAGCATAACGCCATCAGCGACCTATTCTAGCGAACAGGAATTTGCTGTATTATATCATACTCGTTTATTATTGTCAATGTTTTCGTAATGGTGAGTTTATTGTAGAATATAGGTGCTTGATTTAATTTTAACTAAAACTTTATGCGTCAATCACAACTTTTTGGAAAAACTTTAAGAGAGGCGCCAAAAGACGAAATTTCTACAAACGCCAAACTTCTTGAAAGAGGAGGATTTATTTTTAAAAATTCCGCTGGTATTTATTCCTTTCTTCCTTTAGGCTGGCGTGTTTTTAAAAAAATAGCGCAAATAATACGTGAAGAAATGGACGCTTTGGATGCGCAAGAAATGTTTATGCCTGCTTTAGTGGAAAAAAAATATTTGGATGCCACCGGCCGTTGGAATGTTGACGTCGGCTTTGAGGCCAAGGGGAAAAAAGAGAAATCCGCTAATTTCATCATGGGCTGGACTCACGAAGAGGTCCTAACTTCGATTGCCACGACATTCGTTAATTCTTACAAGGATTTGCCATTTGGAGCATATCAAATTCAAACTAAATTTCGGAACGAACCGAGAGCTAAATCAGGACTTTTAAGAGTAAGAGAATTTATAATGAAAGATTTGTATAGTTTCCACGCTTCCGAAAGCGATTTCTGGAAATACTATGAAAAAGTTAAAGCAGCTTATTATAAAATATTTAAACGCTGCGGCCTTAAAGCGATTTATACTCTGGCTGCCGGAGGTGTTTTTACCGCTAACAATACTCATGAATTTCAAGTGTTAAGTTCGGTTGGAGAAGATACTATTTTTGTCTGCTCAAAATGCGGATATGCCGAGAATAAAGAAATTTCAAAATTAAAAAATGGGGACAAATGTTCAAAATGCGATGGAAAAATTAAAGAAGAAAAATCCATCGAGGTTGGAAACCTTTTCCCGCTTGGGACTAAATATTCCGATGCTTTAAATTTACAATACTTGAATCAGAAAGGGGAGAAAGAAAAAGTTACTATGGGATCATACGGAATCGGCTTGGGACGGACTATGGGAACTATAGTGGAAATTTATAACGATGAACGGGGTATAATCTGGCCGGAAGCGGTGGCGCCTTTTAAAATTCATCTTATTGAGATAAAAAGTGACGAGCCGGATGTTAAAAAAGAAGCAGAAAAAACTTATAAATTATTAGTTGCCAAAGGCTTTGAGGTGCTATACGATGATCGCGACGATAAGAGTGCCGGCGAAAAATTTACCGACGCCGATTTGATCGGAATACCTTGGAGGCTTGTCGTAAGCCAAAAAACACTCGAGAAGGAATCGATTGAGTTAAAACGCCGTGATCAGCAAGAAGTGAAAATTATAAAAATTTTACAATTAATAAATTATAAATTTTGAATTTATTTTATGTTTGATCGGTTGTTTAAATTTTTTTCCCGCGATGTCGGAATTGACCTTGGCACGGCCAATACTTTAATTTACGTAAGAGGTAGGGGCATAATTATTAACGAACCGTCAATCGTTGCCATTAATAAAAAAACTAATCAAGTTCTAAGCGTCGGGATTGAGGCCAAAAAAATGGTCGGCCGGACGCCATCTCACATTGTCGCGGTAAGACCCTTAATAGAAGGAGTAATTTCTGACTTCGAAGTCACCGAACAAATGCTCCGTTATTTTTTCAATAAAGTCCATAAAGATTCTTATAGTTTTTTGGTACGGCCGAGAATTGTTATCGGCATTCCTTCCGGCGTAACAGAAGTTGAACGCCGGGCAGTGGAAGATGCCGCTCGCAATGCCGGCGCGAGAGAGGTTTATCTTGTCGAAGAGCCAATGGCGGCGGCTATCGGAGCCCGCCTCCCGATTTCTGAAGCCGTGGGTAATATGATTGTGGATATTGGCGGCGGCACTACCGATATTGCCGTAATTTCTTTGGGAGGCATTGTTGCTTCGCGTAATTTAAGGATTGCCGGTGATAGAATGAATGAAGATATTGTTCAATATGTCCGCGATAAATTCCAACTTCTTTTAGGAGAAAAAAGCGCTGAAGAAATAAAAATTTTAATAGGTTCCGTTATCCCCTTGAAAGAACAGCTAACCGCTGTGGTCAGAGGTCGCGATCTTATAAGCGGCCTACCGAAAGAAATAGTAATTAACGACTCAGAGGTTAGAGAAGCCTTATTGTCATCTACCAATGCTATTATTTCAGAAATCCGCGATGTTGTTGAAGAAACCCCGCCGGAACTTGTAGCGGATTTAATGACAAGAGGCATAATTTTAGCCGGGGGCGGCACCTTGCTTCGGGGCTTGTCGGAACTTGTTTGCCAAACAGTAGGCATACCAACGAGACTTTCGGAAGATCCTCTTACTGCCGTTGTTCGCGGCTGCGGTATAATTCTTGAAGACGTGAACTCCTTAAAAGAAATTTTAGTGAACAGCTAATAAAAATGGCGAGAGAGATTTTTACATTATTTTTAATTCTTTTTTTTATAAGCCTGGTAATTATTTTTGCCGGTCAAACCCCGGCAGTTTTATTTTTAAAACAAATTTTTAGCGAAACACTGCGCCCACTTGAAGTAATTTTGAGTGGTTTTAAAAATACTTTGTCTTTTTGGCAAACCGCAGTACTAAACATAAAACAACTTAAAGAATCAAACACCTCTTTAACCAACGAAAATATTGAACTTTACGGTAAATTGGCAACGCTAAAAGAACTTGAGGAAGAAAATATTTTTTTAAGAGCGGGGCTTGACATTTCTAAAAAATTCACCGAAATACGTCCGGCAGCCGTAATTGGACGAGATTTTGAAAATAATCGTTCATTCTTAATAAATAAGGGAAGCGATGACGGCATAGAGATTGGAATGATTGTTATCGGAATTGGAAAAACCGCCATAGGCAAAATAATTTACAGGAGCCGCAATACCGCCAAAGTCCAGACAATTTTAGATACTCAAAGCCAAATCGGCGCCGTAACTCTTAATACTAAAATTTTCGGCCTGGTTAGAGGCCTCGGTTCGGATATTGTTCTCGACTTAATCGCCAAAGATAAAAAGCCGGAAATGGACGAATTGGTTATATCTTCGGGTACTGACGGCGTTTGGCCGCGAGGGCTTGTACTAGGAAAGGTAAAAAAAATAAAATCCGCAGATAATCAAATATTCAACTCTGCCGATTTGAAATTACCGATTGATTTCCAAAACTTTAACGATGTTTTCATCATAGTTAACGGGGAAAACCAATAATGATTCCTTCAAAAAATAATTCCAAAAGTTTAAGGTCATTACTTTTGATTATATTGGCCTTATTGTTTTTAACGGCATTGCAAATTGCTTTTTTCAATCCGTCATCCTTTGGTTTAAATATTTTTTTAATTTTAATATTGGTTTTAGTTCTTATTAAACATAATAAAAGCGCGCTTTTCATCGGTTGGATATCGGGCCTTTTAATCGATACCGCGCGCTTTTCAAATTTTGGAGAAAGCAGTTTGGTTTTTTTGATAACTATCCTCGCTCTTATTATAATTTTTAGAACGGTTTTTTTTATTTTAAAAACAGAAAATATTATTTTTATGGCATTTTTAACTGTTTTTTTATACCGCTTGATAGACTGGATTGTTTTAAACAGTTTTGCTTTATTAAAGCTCGGCGGTTTTGAAAATTTTAGTTACTATTTTGTTCGCTGGAATTTTCCGATTGAAATTATTACAACAATTACTCTGACATTACTTATTTTTAAATCTTTTAATTTTGAAAATGGGAAAAAAATCTAAAATTTCTATCGCTCAAATTGAACCGGAAGAAATTCTCCTGGACAAAGAGTCGGTATCAAAGTTAGAAACGCCTTTAGAAAAAACCCGTGGAGCTATAATTTTTTTTGTCGCTTTCATTATTCTGTCATCGTTTTTAAGCAGGGCTTTTTGGTTGCAAATTTGGCAAGGCGATTATTATGCGAGTCGCGCAATTAGAAACAATGTCCGTCTTTATCCCATTCAGGCGCCGCGCGGCCTTATTTACGATAGGAATAATAAACTGCTTTTGGATAACGCGGCTAATTTTAACCTGCTTCTTGTTCCAGCTGACATTCCAAAAAAAGACGAAGCCTTGAAAAATTGGGTAAAAAAACTTTCCGAAATTTCAAATAAACGTGAGGATGAAATTTTCGATTTTCTCAAAACAGTAAACGTCGGGTCAACGGAGCCGGTTTCATTTTCTTCAAATTTAAATAAAGATGAACTGATCGCAATAGAAACGAAATTGAGAGACGCTCCCGGTATTTTTATCAGACGAGAAACAAAGCGCGACTATTTTGAAAATTACTATTTTTCTCATTTACTGGGATTCTTGGGAAAAGTTTCTGGCGCCGACCTTAAGTCCGATTCTTTTTACACGCCGCTAAATTTTATCGGTAAAACCGGACTTGAACTGCAATATGAAAACGATTTAAGAGGAAAGCCCGGTAAAACTGCCGTCATTGTGGATTCCGATAACACGGTCTTAAATATCTTAACCGCCGAAGAACCGATGCCGGGCAATAATTTAATTTTAAGCATAGATAAGGACCTTCAAAAACTTTTAACCGACGCTTTGACGGAAAAAATGGCGGATACGATTTCGCCAGCCGCTGCCGCCGTTATAATAAATCCGAAATCCGGAGAAATTTTATCGCTTGTCAGCCTGCCTTCGTTTGACAGCAATCTTTTCAATAGCGGTCTAAGCGATAAAACATATGGCGCTTTGGCAAGCGATAAAAAGCAGCCGTTTTTTAATCGCGCTATCGGCGGTACCTACGCTTCCGGTTCAACGATAAAACCGTTTATGGCCGCCGCGGCTTTAAACGAAAATATTGTTTCTCCAGAATATAAAATTGACGACACCTTAGGCTACATAACTATTCCCAACCAATATGACCCCGATATATCTTATATCTTTCGTGACTGGAAAGCGCACGGATTTGTTGATATGCGCCGCGCCATTGCCGTATCGGCCAATGTTTATTTTTATGTAATCGGCGGCGGTTATAAAAATATAAAAGGACTGGGAATTGACAGGATTGATAAATATTTTAAGCTTTTTGGATTTGGATCGTCTCTTGGCATTGATCTGCCGGGTGAAACTAATGGGCTAGTGCCAAATCCTGCTTGGAAAAAATCCTCAAAAAATGAAAGCTGGTTTACCGGCGATACTTACAATGTTTCCATCGGACAAGGCGATGTTTTAATAACACCTCTTCAGCTTGCTGCGGCGATTTCGGTAATTGCAAATAACGGAACGCTTTACAAGCCAAAAATTGTTTCAAAAATAACCGATAATAATGGAAATACTATAGGAAAATTTGAGCCGGAAATAATAAGAAACGTTAATATCGATAAGGAGAAGCTTCAAATCGTAAGAGAGGGAATGAGAGGAGCCGTAACAGAAGGTTCGGCATATCTTTTAAACGATCTGTTAATTGAGGTGGCGGGAAAAACCGGTACCGCCCAAGTAACCAATACGTTTAGAAAAACCAACGCTTGGTTTACCGGTTTTGCTCCTTATGACAACCCGGAAATTGCTCTGGCTATAGTTATTGAAGGCGCCGGCGAAGGCTCGTCGGCAGCCGTTCCGGTTGCTAAGAGAGTTTTTGAGTGGTATTACAACCAGAATTATGATAAACTAAAATGACGAATATGTGGGCTGTCCCGCAGTTGCCTGCCTACCGCAGGCAGGCGGGATGCTCATAAATTTAGCTAAAATTTATTCACTTCGTTCTAAATTATTAGAAATTTATGGCAAATCAAACTTACTTAAGCCTTGAAGGCATTGAGACGCTTAAAAAAGAGCTTCAAGAACTAAAAACAAAAAAACGGCAAGAAATTGCCAAGCGCCTTCAGGAAGCTAAAGACTTGGGCGATCTTTCTGAAAACGCGGAATATTTTGAGGCCAAGGAAGCACAATCGTTAAATGAGTCGCGAATTGGAGAACTGGAAGAACTTTTAAAAAACGCGGTTATTATTGAAGAACCCAGTGAAGAGAACACTGTTAATATTGGCTCAACAATTGAGGTAAAATCTACTACCAACGGCATAGAACGTTTTAGTATTGTCGGTTCTGCCGAAGCCAGGCCACAAGAAGGAAAAATTTCAAATGAATCGCCGTTGGGACGCTCTTTTTTAAATCGGAAAATAGGTGAGGAAGTAGAAGTTAAAAGCCCCGGCGGAACTACGAAATATAAAATAATTAAAATTGAGAAATAATCAGCATGCCGACATTAGAAGAGCTTCGACAAACAAGAATCCAAAAGCTTGAAAACATCAGAGATGAAAAGAAAAATCCATATCCGTCACAGATTAAGCGCGATTATCGAATCAAGGAAGTTATTAATAAATTCTGGATTTGGCGTCTAACCAAAAAAGAATTTTATTTAACGGGAAGGATAAAAACTCAGCGTATTCACGGTCGGGTGGCATTTTTCGACCTTGAAGACGGTAGCGGGAAAATCCAAGGCCTTTTAAGCCCTGCCGACCTGGCCGATAAAAAATCTTACGATGAGTTTATTAGTGATTATGATATTGGCGATTTTGTTGAAATTAAAGGATCTCTTTTTAAAACTAAAAAATGTGAAAAAACAATCCGGATAAAAGAAATAAGAATGATCGCCAAGTCCCTACGGCCTTTGCCTGAAAAATGGCATGGTCTGAAAGATACCGAGGAGCGCTACCGAAAAAGATATCTGGACCTCTTGATGAGTAGTGAGATAAGAGAAAAATTTTTAAAACGCTCTGAAATTATCAGAGAAATTAGGAATTTTTTGGGTGAACGAGATTTTAATGAATTTGAAACCCCTATGCTCCAAATAATTCCCGGAGGCGCCTCGGCCAGGCCTTTTAAAACACATTTAAACGCGCTTGATATGGACCTATATTTACGAATAGCGCCGGAACTTTATTTAAAACGGCTTTTAGTCGGAGGTTTTGAAAAAGTTTATGAAATAGGCCGTAATTTCCGAAACGAAGGAATGGATGCCGCCCACAATCCCGAATTCACAATGCTTGAGACCTATATCGCCTACAAAGATTCTCGCTATTTAGAGTATTTTATTCAGGAATTATTTGAATACCTGATTAAAAAATTAAATAACGGCAATTTGGTCATAGAATATGAAAACAATCGTATTGATTTCAGTAAACCTTGGCACCAAAAAAATTACGATAAACTGATAAAAGAATACGGCGATTTTGACATCGCCAAGAAAAATCTTATCCAGCCAACTTTTGTTGTTGGCTTTCCGGCCGAACTTTTACCGCTTTCCAAAACAACGGAAAAAGATAGCTCCAAGGCCGACGCTTTTCAAGTTTTTATCGGAGGTTTAGAGTTGGTTAAGGGATACAGCGAGCTAAATGATCCTATAAAACAACAAAAAAGATTTGAAGAACAAGAAAACCTAAGATTAAATAACGAAGAAGCCCAACGACTTGATGAAGATTTTTTAGAATCTCTAGAATACGGAATGCCGCCGGCCGCTGGATTTGGAATGGGTATTGACAGATTGGCGATGCTACTCACAAATTCCCACACCGCGAGAGAAATCATATTATTTCCAACAATGAAACCTAAGGAATAAAATTTATGCTTGATATAAAATACATAAAAGAAAATAAAAAGGAAACTATAAAAGGCATAAAAGCCAAAGGTTTTGATGCCGATATTGATTTGCTTTTGGAACTTAATGAAGAAAGGGGGATTTTTAGGAAAAAAATGGAAGAATTAAACACAGAGCGCAAAAAAGCCGCGGAAGTCAAAGGTATTGAACAAGGAAAACAAATTAAAATTTCGCTCGCGAAAATTGAGAGTGAAGAGAAAATTATTGATAAAAAAATTAATGACATTTTGAAAAAATTGCCTAATTTACCGTTGTCAGAAGTTCCGGTCGGTAAAGATGAAAGCGATAATATAGTTTTAAGAGAAATATGGGAAAAGACGGAATTTAATTTTCCGGTCAAAGATTATATGGCTCTTAACGAAAAACTTGGTTGGATAGACACGGAACGGGCCGGTAAGGCCATCGGCAGTCGATTCGGGTATCTTTTGCGTGATGCCGTAGATTTAGAATTCGCCCTTATACGTTTTGCTTTTGACGTTTTAAAAAAAGAAAACTTTATTCCAATAGTGCCGCCGGTATTTCTAAAGCCGGAAGCAATGCGGGGGATGGGATATCTGGATTATAACGAAGACGAAGTTTATCACCTTGAAAAAGACGGTTTGTATTTAATAGGCACCTCGGAGCAAGCCATCGGCGCGATGCATATGAATGAAATTTTTAGCGAAAAAGAATTACCTCTACGCTATGCCGGATTTTCTTCCTGTTTTAGGCGTGAAGCCGGTTCGTATGGCAAAGATACTAAGGGAATTTTGCGCGTCCATCAGTTTGATAAGATTGAAATGTTTAGTTTCACAAAACCGGAAGATTCGCGAAAAGAACACGAATTTCTTCTTTCAATGGAAGAGAAATTAATGCAGGCGCTCCAAATTCCTTATCGCGTGCTTCAGATTTGCACAGGCGATTTAGGTGTTCAGGCGGCTAATAAATATGATATAGAAGCATGGCTTCCGGGCCAAAATCAGTATCGCGAAACTCATTCGACTTCAAATGACACAGATTTCCAATCGCGCCGTCTGGGAATAAAATATAAAAATTACGAAACGGGAAAGAATGAATTTGTCCACACTCTTAATGGCACGGCTTTTGCCATCGGCCGAATGATTATCGCCATAATGGAAAATTATCAGCAAGAAGACGGCAGTATAAAGATCCCGACGGTTCTGGAAGGATATATCAAATAAACTTCTCCATTAAAAGTACAAGCACATGCCTTCAAGCCGATACTACCGTTTCAAAACAGCAGACGAACAAGAAAAGAAAGAGAAATCTAAAACAAGGCTTTTTTGGAGCGCTTTTACGATTGCGTTACTTACAATAATCTGGTCGTTCTTCATGTCGCCATTTTTAAAAATTACCGAAATCCATATTCCCGAAAACGATGTTGTGACAAAAGAAGACATTAACAGATTAATAGCCGATAGTTTGCCGCTTAAAATCGGAATAAATATTTTACTTCTTCCGGGCGGCCGCCTTAAGGCGGATATGGCCGCTGCTTTTCCCACCATCACTAACTTAAAGATTAACAAAAAATTATTCCACACTGTTGTAATCGGGTTCGAAAAAAGAGTGCAAATCGGATTCTGGTGTAATGAATTAAATTGCTATTCTTTTGATAAAGACGGAATTATTTTTAAAGAAGCGCCGATAAGCGAGGGATCGCTAATACTTAAAATAAAAGACTTCGAAAAAAAATCTGTTTCGATAGGCGATAAAATTTTGGATGATAGCAGTTTGAAATTCATTCTTTCTTTCAACGATACGGTGGAAAAATCCGGTCTTTTTAAAATTGGTGAATTTAAAATCAAACCGGCTTCCAATATTGATTTAGAAGCCGTAGTTGATGGCAATTGGTCTATTTATCTAGACTCGGCGCAAAGTCCGGAAATAGAGGCGTCAAACCTCTTCACGGTTGTAAACGAAGCGCTGAAAAATAAGTTAAATAGTTTATCCTACATTGACCTAAGAGTTCCCAGCCGGATTTTTTACAAATTAAAATAGCATTTGACAAATCCTGTGGGTTTGATATAATGAATAATACCGGTTCGGGATGGTCTCGGCCGGATAGAAAAACCTCAGACTCAGAGGAGATCGCTATGAGGGCTCCGCCTTCGTTCGCGTTCGACGCGTCCCTTTCGTAACACACGTCGGCGCCGTCGGCTACACCCCGTCCCGCAACTGCGGGACGGGGCACTTTTTTTATTTTAAATTATAAACAAAAATTGAATACCCAATTTTTACTACCGGCTTATACTGGTCAAGCCACGTATAAGAGCGTTCATTGTAAGAACAGGGGATTTTGTCGGCTTTGCAGGCGCCGCTGTAAATTGTCGCTGAAACTGCGAGCCACCCGGTTTGCGGCGCTTCGCGGTTGTAAGATTCAATCTTAACATTTTTAATATAATACTCCGCCGGAGCGCCGGAAAAATAATCCATCTTAATTTCTTTGATATTATTTTTTTCTATAAAATCCGCTAGGCGCAAAATATCTTGCCCCCAATCTAAATTTGAATCAACAACCCATTTATGGCCATTATTCGGTCCGCCGGCAATCTCGTTAAAGTAAGCAAGAAATGACGGATAAATAAAAAACACCGACAGAATCGCCCACGCGAAAAAAACTAAAATAACGAAGCTCCTCTTTATTCTTTTCCAATATAGACCGAATAGTTGCCAAAACCCGGAATAATTAGGAATTCTTTCGGTTATTCCTCCCTTAATCCAATTAGTAATTTGACGCGCCGTGAGAGCGTAAATAAAAGGCAGTGTCGGCAGAATATGGCGTACGCCGATATTTAGCCGCGAATTTATTGAAAAAGCCCAATAAACTATAATAATGGAAATCATTCCCGTTTCCACGGGGTTATTTTTTATTAAATCAATAAAATCCCGCCACCAGTGTTTTACCGATCGTTCACGGCAATGTCGAAAGCAGTGGTTTAACGCTAAAAGTAATCCAAAAACAACCATTAAAATATAAGCGAGCGGTTCTTTAATCAGATAAACGACGGGAAAATACGAGCGCGCTCCTTCCGCTGAAACTTCGCCAAGATAATAAGTCGTATTACCTCCTTCAGAACGCTGTAAAACCATCAAAAATCCTAAGAGATAGTGGCCCCAAGCTCTTAAATATTGATTTGATGAAAGCCAAATATTAAAATCAGCAAGTGGCTTAATACCGAATGTGCTTAGTATAAATGTTGTGTCAACGGTTTGTTTTGAAGGCGGGTAATTATAAATATGGAAGGCGTACACGGCGCCCACAAGTAAGAAAGATATAATCAAAGCAAAAATAAAACCTCCGACATACTTTTTTATCCAAAACCATTTTTTGTTTTGAATAAAAGCGTAAATTAAAGCAATCAACCCAAAAATCGGCATTAAAAGAAAGGTTGAAAATTTTGTAAGAAGCGCCAAACCAAGAACAACCCCGAAAACCCACAGATTTCTTTTTGTCGGCGTTTTAAGCCAGTGATATAAATAGTAAAAACTGATGAAAAACGCGGCTGCGGCGGCAACATCGGTGGTCACAAGCCGCGTATGCGCCAAAACGGTAGGGGAGAGAGAATAAAAGGCTAAAGCGATAATGCCGGCTAAATTACCCCACAATTCTTTGGTAAATCGCCAAATATAAAATCCTAAAAGTAGCCCTATTAAAATTATAGGAATCCTCCCGTATCTCATCATTTTTTGCGCGTCGTTTCCGGAGTAATACAATAGATCGTTGCCAAAAGTAACATCTGTCTGCCAAGCCGGCGTTCTATTGATGTCCGACATCAATAGTGTGTTCCAGCCGGGACTTTGGTATGGAAATTTGATGTTTAAAAGTAAAAGCGGCAAGGCCGACAAATCTTTTACGAGAGGCGGATGTTCCGGATTTAGGCGCATATCTTGTTGCGTCAAATAAGAATAACCCGCCGGCAAGTGGATTCTTTCATCGTAATTGGCATTGTCATTCCACATGCTGGTTACGGCCAGCGCAGCAAAAACCACTAAAAGAATAAAAGCAATAATGTTGACAATTTTCATAAAATATGATAAATTAATAATGAGGTGCCGGCGTGGCGAAATGGCAGACGCGCTCCGCTTAAGATGGAGTGGGCAACTCCCGTGTCGGTTCAAGTCCGACCGCCGGTACCAATCTTTAAAAAACCAAGTGGCGCCGCCGTGACGCAATGGTAGCGTAGCGGCCTTTTAAGCCGAGAGTTGGAGGTTCAAGTCCTCCCGGCGGCACCATCTTCGAATAGTGGGCCCGTAGCTCAACGGTAGAGCAGCCGGCTCATAACCGGTAGAGCGGAGGTTCAAATCCTCCCGGGCCCACCACTCCTTCGCTCAATGAGCTGCGGAGTGCAAGCACCCCCCAACGCGAATGCGGTGGGGGACTTTATTTTTATGGAACTATTAAAATCGGGGTGTTTAAATAAATAAATTCAATTTTACCTTCCGATAATTTTTTATTTAATTCGTGAAGAAACGTTAAATCAAAATAAAGGGGAACAATAACGACATTATTTCTCTCTAATTTTATTTTATCAACCCCGTTAGAAGTCGACAAGTCGTCAGACGCTGTCGGCGTCTTACTTCTAACGGGGTCAAATTCATCTGCTTTTACATAATTTACATTAGATTTTCCATAACTAAGAAAATATACCGTTTGCGCTGAAACTGGTAATCCGTTGCTTGTCTCTTTATCATCAGCGTGCCAAATAACATATTTAAAAACACTGTCCGGCAAACTATTTAAGTAGTTTGCGATTTCAATCTGGCCTTTGGAAAAAGCATCGGCAGTGCGAATATTTGAAGCCCACCTGATAAAATATTTGTTATATTCCGCGAATCCTATAAATAATAAAAAAACGATTAGCAATACAAAAATCTTTTTTTTAGTTCTTAAAAGCTGATGGTGATTCAAATATTTTTGGATTTTTTCCCAAACCCAAACTAATCCGATACCGGCAAAAACCATTGCCGCCGGCATAGAGCCTAAAGCTCGCAAAGCGTGAGGGTTGCCCTCGGTTGATAAAACATTTGGTAAAAGAAAAATCAAAAGCCATGCCAAAAGGAATTTTTCACCAAACCCCAAACGCTTAACACTAATACAGAATCCTATAAGAAACAGAATACCGACCAGCCAAAATAATTGCGGCGAACCGGCAAAATTATGCCGCCAGTTCAGGTCGCCGACAATATTAAACATTCCTATGGTTGCCACAGTGCTTATGGCCGCTGATTTGAGAGGACTATCTGCCGAAAAAATTGAAACTTGGCCGCTTCTTCCAAAAAAATCGCCCGGATTATTCAGAAAGTAAATTCCTATTGGCAGAGCAACAATAAAAGCCGTAATCGTGAAAATCGCAAATCCCGGCCACATATTTTTTGCTCGGTGTTTTGTAAGATAAAGTATAAAAAATACCGCGGCTAAAACGGGCGCAAAGCGATATGAAATATAGGTATAAAACCCAAGACCAAACAAAGCTCCCGCTAAAACCAACATAATTATCGATGTCCGACATCGATAATTATTGATGTCCGACATCGATAATTTAAATCCGCGTATTAAAAAATAGAAAGACCAGATTAAAAATGGCAGCATCAGGCCGGCGCGAAAACCCATACGGCTGAAATTTACGGCCCAAAAACCAACGGCCATAAAAAAACTTGAGGCCAGCGCTATTTCAACGCTAAATAGCAACTTAGTTAGAAAAAATAGCCCCAAAACTGCTAAAACGCCCGCTATAGCAGGGAATAGTCTTAGAACCCAGGATTCTATGCCAAAAAATTTTATTGCTAAAGCGTCAAGCCATATTATCATTCCTTCGCGGCCATTGTTATTGGTATAAAAAACCTTAAATTCCCCGGTTTTAAGCGACAATAAGGCGTCGGCGCCATTCATCGCCTCATCTTGATAAAGGCCCGGCGGTATAACGTCAAATTGCCAGAATCTGAAAAAAACCGCGATAGCGATAATTAACAATAAAATCGCCGCGTGCCTATGTTTATAAAATAATTTTGTCATAATATGAGATGCTGGTATAATGTTAACATATGAATACTGAACAAGAAAAACAACATGCCCCGGAAATCGAAGCTTTGGTCCAAATTGCTTTTGATAAGGGCATTGCCAAAGCTATTGAAGAGGCGAAAGCCAAAAATGATCCGCATCTCTTTGATGACTTTCACGACGCTTTGATTGACCGCTTTTATCAGAAGCTGGTTGAAGCGGGGAAAATAACTAATAATTAACAGCTGGTAGTTTTATAGCTTACGGAATAAAATGCTTTACTTATTTTTATTATTTATTTTCACAATCACCTTAATTTTGTGGCTGATTTGGTTTGTATGGAACAGAGCCTGGCAAAAGGGCATGATTTTTAGTTCATTAAACTATGTTTTGCTTGAAGTGCGCCTCCCAAAAATAATAGAAACTATTGACAGCGCGAAAGAAAAAGAAAAATTGGCCGTAATGGAGCAATTCTATAATTCTTTAAACGCCATTCTGCCGCGAAAAAAAGGCTTTCTAAAGCCGAGGCCTTATTTGGTTTTTGAAATCGCGGTGCCGGAAAACGGCGAAGAAATCTTTTTTCACTTGGCAGTTCCCAAAAAATTCCTAAACACGATTCAAAGACAGCTTCAAGGATTCTTCCCGGAAGCAGAAATTAATGCCGTAAACGATTACAACATTTTTAACCGCAATGGGAAAAGCGTAGGATCAATCCTTAGGTTAAAACGGAATTACGTTTTACCGTTTCAAACCTACAAAAAACTGGAAACCAGCACTTTGGGATTAATCACCAACGCCATTTCTCTGCTTGAGGCGAAAGGCGAGGGGGTTGCGATTCAAATTTTAGTGAGGCCGACAAGCGCTTCTTCAAAAAGCGATGCCTCAAAAATCATAAAACATTTATATTCCGGAAAACACCTGGACTCCGCTATAGGCGAGTTGGATGACCCTCTCTCGTTTATAGACGCTATAAGAAATTTTTTTAATATAAAAAATTCCAAAGAAAAAGAAAAAAAACAAATACCGGAATCTCAAACTCCTTTAACGCCTCTTGCCAAGGATTTGATTGACGCCGTAGACAGCAAGGCAAAGCAACAGCTATTTGAAACTAATATCCGAGTTTTGGCGTCAGCCGAAACTGAAGAACGGGCCTTGCAGATTCTGTCAAACATAGAAAGCGCCTTTGCTCAATTTGAGGCGCCGGATTTAAATTATTTTTACAGTTACCGGCCCCAAAAAAATATATTAAAAAAATTAATTTATAACTTTTCATTCCGTTTATTCAACCCTCCGGAAACCGATTGGCTTTCCGGCGAGGAGTTAACCAGCGTATTTCATCTGCCGATTGTAAAAATCGAAACTCCAAAAGTGAGGTTTCTTAAATCAAAAGCCGCGCCTCCGCCGGCAATTTTGCCGTCTGCCGGAGTAACTTTGGGCAAAAATGAATTCAGAGGCCAGGAGACGCTTATCAAATTAAGCCCGCTCGATAGAAGACGGCATTTATACGTTATCGGCCAGACCGGCACCGGCAAAAGCTATCTGTTAAGAAACCTCATCAAGCAAGACATCGACAGCGGTGCCGGCGTTGGCATAATCGACCCGCATGGCGATTTAGTAGAAGCAATTTTGGGGCTCGTGCCGCAATCGCGTCTTAATGATGTTATCCTGTTTGATCCTGCTGATACGGAATGGCCGATAGGTTTAAATCTTCTTGAAGCGTCTACGGCAACAGAAAAAGATTTCGCGATTCAGGAAATTATTGCCATTTTCCAAAAGCTTTTTTTGGCAGAACACCTGGGCCCTATTTTTGAACATTCAATGAGAAACGCGATGCTTACTTTGATGGCCGATGGAGAAAATCCGGGCACTTTGGTTGATATCCCCAGAATTTTTACAGATCCGATTTTTGTCCGCCAGCTTCTTATAAAAGTAACCGATCCGTTGGTTCGCGATTACTGGGAAAAAGAAATGCTTAAAATGACGGAACAATATAAATCAGAGATGCTGGGATACTTAATTTCCAAAATCGGCCGTTTTGTTGAAAATTCAATGATGAGAAATATTATCGGCCAAACCCGGTCGGGTATTGATTTTGATGACGTGATAAATAACGGTAAAATTCTCCTGATTAACCTTTCCAAAGGAAGATTGGGAGAAATAAATAGCGCGCTTTTGGGACTCATCATCACCGCCAAACTTCAAATGGCAGCATTTAAACGTGCCGAAGAAAAGAATGAGGAGATGAGGCGCGACTTCTACCTTTATATGGACGAATTCCAAAATTTCGCGACCGATTCTATTGCCACCACTCTTTCGGAAGCTCGAAAATATCGCTTAAACCTTATTTTGGCGCATCAGTTCATTGCCCAGCTTACGGAAAAAATCCGCGATTCCGTATTTGGAAACGTAGGTTCAACCGTGTCTTTTCGAATCGGACCCGATGACGCCAAATTTTTGGTCAAACAATTTGAGCCGGTATTTAACGAGTCAGATTTAATAAATATTGATAACCGCCATGCTTATGCCAAACTTCTTATCGGCGGCGCCACGACCACTCCCTTCAACTTTACAACCGAAACTGTCAAAGAAGGAAGTTTAGACGAAGCCGAGAAACTTAGGGAATTAAACCGGCAAAAATATGCCCGGCCTAGAACGGAAGTTGAAGAAATTATAAATAAGCGATTTAAACAATAGAAATGTTTTTTTCAAAAAAAGACTTTTGGTTAGCGGTTTTAGCCGGTGAAATTGTTGCCTGGCTCTCTTTACCAACTTTAAAAAATCTAAAAATTTTAGGCCTTCTTGCGGAGCGAGGAATTGGTTTAACCGGTTTTGTTTTTTTCTGGGCGATATTTATTCCGCTCTGTGCCATTGCCGGACTTGGCGCGTTTTATTTTTTAGCAAAATACAAAGAGCGGGTTGGTTTTTTTCAACTTGGGAAATACGGCGTGATTGGGGTTTTAAACACTTTTCTTAACGCCGGAGTTTATAACCTTTTAATATTTATTACCGATACTTCAACCGGCATTACGGTTGATTTGTTTTTTGTGGCCGCCTTTATTGTCACCGTTATAAATAGTTTTATTTGGAACAAATACTGGTCATTTGAAGAACGGGGAACGGAAACAATTGCAAGTGAGGCATTAAGATTTTTTAGTGTTTCTGCCACCGTGGCGGTTATAAATATTGCCATTCTTCATGTGATTATAAACATTATTGGCACGCCAGCCGGACTAGACTCCAAAATTTGGGCTAATATAGCGCTCGCTTTCACAATTGTTACGGCCTTCTTCGGCAACTTTTTCGGCTATAAATTCATCGTTTTTAAAAAATAACCCTAATAACCCTTGAACCAATCTTCTGATTTTTATAACCTCGGAATTGCGCCTAATATTTTAGAGGTGCTTAATAAACTTAACTTCAAGATTCCCACGCCTATCCAGGAAAAATCAATCCCCCTTGCAATAGAGGGAAAAGACATGATAGGTATTGCCCAAACAGGTACCGGGAAAACACTTGCTTTTGGCGTGCCAATGATTCAAGCGGCCCTGCGCGGCAAAGAGGGACTCGTTGTACTGCCAACGCGAGAGCTGGCCTTCCAAGTAAATGAGGTCTTTCAAAAAATTGGGTTGCATCTTGGTGTACGAACGGCAGTTTTAATCGGCGGCGAGTCAATCAACCGCCAGATTCAATCACTTCGCAAAAACCCGCAAATCGTAATCGGCACTCCGGGACGGATTATTGACCATCTGGAACAAAAAACAATTTCGCTTGGATCGGTCGCTGTTTTGGTGTTAGACGAGGCAGACCGGATGCTTGATATGGGTTTTGCGCCGCAATTGAAACAGATACTTCAAACATTGCCGCAAAATCGGCAAACCATGCTTTTTTCGGCGACAATGCCCCAGGATATTTTTACTATAGCGCGAGCATACATGAAACTTCCTGTTCGCGTTGAAGTGGCTCCGTCAGGCACTCCACCGGCAAAAATCACCCAAGAGCTTTTCTTTTTAGAGAAACAGGATAAACCGCGGCTTCTTAAAAAAATTCTTGATGAATATCGCGGATCAATACTGGTATTCGCACGCACAAAACACGGCGCCAGGAAAATTACGCAAGGTATTCGAACGCTTGGCCATACCGTGGCCGAAATTCATTCCAATAGATCGCTAAACCAACGCAGAGAGGCACTTAATGGATTTAGGAATGGGAAATATAGGATTCTTATCGCTACCGACATTGCCGCCCGCGGCATAGATGTGAAGGGGATTGAACTTGTTTTAAACTATGACCTTCCTCAACATCCCGAAAATTATGTCCATCGCATCGGACGGACCGGACGAGTAGGCGGCATCGGACATGCCATATCTTTCGCCACTCCAGATCAGAAAAATGACGTGAGGGGAATTGAGCGTCTCATTCGCGCAACACTGCCTGTCTCCAAACGCTACTCGTAAGCAAACCTTAAATTGCCATCTTTGTTCAATCGAAAAAATAAGGTAATCGTAACCTTATTTTTATTTTTAAAAACTAAGCGAGAATTTCCAGCCAAGTTGGCTTTTTTACTGACAAACTTAACAATGCCTTCTTCTTTTGCCAGAACGAGACGTTTTGCTTCTACATCCAGTTTTTGATTTAGCTCTTTTAGAGAAACGGGTAGAAACTTAGGTTTGTTCATATTGAAGCAATTTTACCACGCATTCATTAATAAAACAATTCCAAGGGCCTAATTTTTATTTCTTATTCTTAATGTCATTTAGGATCTTTTCTATATTTTTTATGCTTTTTTGGTCATTGATAGAGATCGCTATTGCATGAGGATCTATTTTTTTAAGCGCCAGTAATTTTTTATCAAGTTCTTCTGGTGTTACCAGGTCGCTCTTGGTAAGAAAAATGCGTTCTGGTTTTTTAAGAAGGGCCTTGTTCCAGGCGCCTAATTCTTTGCGGATTACCCTGTAGTCTTTTAAAGGAGCGGGGGATTCTGCTCTAATAAAATGGAAAAGAATATGTGTTCGCTCAATATGGCGCAGAAACTTGATACCCAAGCCCCGGCCACTTGATGATCCCTCTATTAGCCCCGGAATATCCGCTAAGATAAGTTCGTAATATGCGCCTAAACTGGGTTCAAGCGTAGTAAATGGATAATTTGCTACTTTGCTTCTGGCATTAGTAAGCTTATTGAGCAGGCTTGATTTGCCGACATTTGGAAGCCCTATAAAACCGATATCGGCAATGAACTTAAGCTCGAATCTGAACGCAAAACTCTCTCCCGGCGTACCCGGTTGAAATTGTGTCGGTGAAGTGTTGGTTGAAGAACGAAAATAAAAATTACCGTTTCCTCCAATTCCGCCTTTCGCGAGGATAATCCGCTCGCCGATCTTTTTAAAGTTAATTTCTTTGCCGCTTGTAAGATTGTGGGCCACGGTTCCTACCGGAAGTTTTAGGATGAGATCGCTTCCGTCGCGACCAACGCGAAATTGGTCACGGCCGGGACTGCCGTTTTCCGCGGAAAATTCTTTTTTAAAACGAAATTGCTGGAGCGCGGTAAGATCGGAGACGCCCATGCCCAAGACACTGCCGCCTTTACCGCCTCTGCCGCCAACCGGTCCCAAATTCATCTTATTTTTATTAAACGCCACGGCGCCCTTCCCGCCATGTCCGGCGTTTATTTTTATTTCAACGTCATCAATAAGCATTGATTTTAAATTCTACAAAAAAACGGCGCGCCGGAAACCGCTCGATGCGGTTTCCCGGCGCGCCTTGTTGCCGCGTTGCGCAGCGTTAGGAACTTTCCGGCATCATTATGGACAAGTCACCATGACCAGCCATTGATACCATCACTTATGATAAGTTAACATACACTATTATTTTTGTCAATATTTTCTTACTATGATATAGTATGTATTAAAAAAAACAGCTCATTGAAATAGTTATTGGGAGGCGACAATGCGCGCAACCGTTTTCATTTTTGCTGTATTTATTTTTCTTGTAATCCCGCCTGTTTTCAGGCCTGAAATAGAAAATGCCGCCGATATGCCGTATCGGCTTGACCAAAAATTTATTGAAGATATTTGGAAAAAAGTTATTCGGTTAACAAACGAAGAGGCAATAATTTTAAAAGTTGAGCCGGACATTAAAGCGCCAAAAATAATATACATTAGCGAGCAACCGAGAGTTTCGAGACGGGGCCTACTTATTGCCGCAAAAATTACATATTATGTTGACAAAAAAATCTTGGATGAAGAAAAGATTCAAAAAGTGCTTCTGGACTATCCGAGGGTGATACGGATATATCCAGCGGCGTTTCTGCCGCTGGAAATGGCTGGCGAGCTGGTATATGGATTTATCGCTCAGGAATTCTTTCACGAAACATTGCTTCAACAATACGTTCTTCCGGATTATCACCATTGCGCGATGATTTATCGCGGCACGCTTCTTAAAGCGCTAATGTTTATAGACGGGCGCCTTGGTACGGGAAAGCGAATTACCGATACGGTTATCAAACATACCAAAGCTCAATGCGAAGAAGATTCCGGCGGCCGTATCCGTTTTAAATAAGCCCCAAATAATTTATATTTAGGGGATTTTTTTATATATAAATTATATTACTTAATTTATTTATCTTCTAACGGGCCCCGGTTCTGAATAGGGGATTCTTTTTTCTGAATTCTCTAACGCGGTCTTAACATGATGCATCATGTTTTCAGGTAATTTTTTTATCGGGAACCATCGAAGGTCGTCGCATTTATCCGGCTCGTTTATTCTAACTTCTCCAAACCATTTTTTACACTTAAAAAATAAATCCAACCTTTCTCCGGTTTCATCGTGTTTTGTGCGATACATAGTATGAACCAGTATTAGATCTTTTGGGTTAATATCAATCCCTAATTCTTCTTTCATTTCCCTTACTAATCCACCGATAGGCAATTCTCCGGCTTCCACATGGCCAGCCGGAACAGAATACCAGCCATCATAGTAACCAGAACCTCGCCGTCGTCCAAGCAAAATTTCTTTTCCTTTTCGAAGGAACAAATAAACCGCCGGCACTGCTTTATTTCTTTCTTTTGATATTTTTAAATCCATTGATTTTTAATTAAAAAATCCTTTACTTGAACAAAAACTTTTTCATGACCGGATGCATTAGGATGCAGGCCATCATCAAAATCCTCGTTTTCTAACAACTTGATATCTAAGAAAAGTATATTATTTTTATTGCAAACTTCTTTCATAATTTCGCTATATTTCTTTATATTTTCGTTAGTGTAGTAAATATCAATCCAGGGGACAGGCATTGTTTTAGATTCGTCACAATTCTTTAAATCCACAAAAACAACATTATTGGTTATTTTCTTAGCCCGCTTGATAATTTCTTCCAGGTTTTCTCTGAATTTTTCCGGAGTAACCAAGTAATTACCCGGTTTGTTTTCATAAGATGCATCGTTTCCGCCTGTTTGGAATATTAAAGCATCTGCTTCTCTGATTTTTGCCTCATTTTCAAATCGTTCTAAAATTGTTTTGGTTGTTCCGCCGGAAATACTGCAATTATAAACTTCTACATACTCGTCGCCGTCTCTTTTAGCGACATGAAACCATAGACGGTTTACCCAGCCGCCTTTTTCCAAATCCCACGCACCCCAAGCAGTGCTATCTCCGAATATACAAATTGATTTTGGTTTAGGCATTGTTTTACGAGCTCAATTTTTATATTTAAATTTTTGATAAATCGCCATTGATTACACTTGGATTCATGCCGAGTAACTCATCAGTAAATATACAATCGGGAATTGGGTTAAAAAGAAAAATTTTTTTTCCACTATCAAAAGCCCGGAATACCTCAAGAAAAGTCGCGCCGCCAATATAATTTGATTGATTATTTTTATCAAAATTAAGCACTAAAATCGCATCATTTGCCAAAACTTTAGTATCTTGGTTTTTCAACATGTCGGCTTTCCATTTTTGATGCGCGTCGGGTCCGATTTCTTTCATTTCGTTTTCTTTCATAGGGTTGTCGTAACTGTTCGGTAATGTAACAAAGTGTCCTAGAGCTTCCAGTTTTTGTTTAATCAACCCAACCTTGTCGTAATTGTGTTTGCTGGCACAAATAAAAATTTTCATAGTTTATTGTTCATAATCATTTTTTGAATTAGGGGATGAAAATGACCTTTGTATTTTTCTTGAACGCCAGGAATTTTCCAATCGTTTTCTGTTAGAATTTTTCGGCAATCTTTCGCACCGCAAAAACACGGCTCTTTATCGTCAGTGTATTCGCTATCTTCAAAATTCCAGGTACCTTGGTCTAAAGTTATTTCTTCTCCCGCTTCTATATCTCTTTTCGCGACAATTGTAACTTCGTCAATAAGCCAGGTATTGGCGTCGCAAGAATGATTAAGATTTTCGTCTAGGCTTTCTTGCGTATCGCTTTTTGGCAAAGCCAAATAGCTATTTTCATCCACTATCCAAACGGAACGGCTTCTGTAATTTCCAGAAAGTGCTTCTTCTTTTGAAATCAGCTCGCCTCCAAACTCCATAACCTTTTCTCCTTCCGAAATTTTTTCACCGGTAAAAACACCCTCGCCGTGAATAGGAGATTTGCCAGCTTTAAGTTTCGGATTGACCCAAGTGCGTGATAGATATTGTTTTTTCACATTTGTCGATTAATCATATCCGAATAATGTTCTATCATAAAATCGTGATAAAACTTATTATCGGAAATGTATTTGTAAACATTAGCCGTTTTTTCTGGCGATTCGTTGTTGAATTCGGCGCATAACTTATCAATTTCCTGCTCATTTTCAGGAGATAATCTATACTCTTTAATATTGCCGTCTTGGAACTTAAATAAGAATATTATTTCCTTTTCGCCGATAATTTCGTTCCAAAAGCCATTTGTGAGTTTATTTTTTACAAGTTCAATATATTGAGGTAGTTTGTCCTCAGGAATTTTAAGCGAGCGATCGCCGTCAGTATCTATGTCTTCAATTTTAATATCCAAATCTTCCAATTCCTTATCTTCAATTTTTTCCGCTCCCATTAGATAACTTAAATAATAAGACATGGTTTATTTTTTAATTTTATTACTAGGCATCTCAGTCATTTGACTTAGCATATGTTTGCTCGGGGACAGGGAATCGAACCCCAATTAACGGCTTCAAAGGCCGCTGTCCGACCATTAGACGATCCCCGAATATTTATAAATTTTCAAACTTGTCTCTTATTTCTTACTTGCCCTCCGTAGCCTTGGCGAAGGAGAGTTCCTTACTACTTATTATCTCCACCGCCGCGAGTTCTATCGGCAAAGAGGGGATTGGTGAGCGCTTTATATCCTGCTGGGCGATAAAAAGAATCTTAATCGCTTGGGCGGTTTTATCAAGCGGCCACGCTTCGGATTGTTTTTTTACCGTTTCAATTTGGTCCGGAGTGAGTTCTTGCACCATTAGCTCTACAAGAGAAGAATCAACTTTAACAAGAAGAATTTTTCGGAAATGGTTTATTAACGATTTAGTAAATTCCTGAAGATCCGTTCCATCTTCGCACAATTTTCCGACATAATCTATCGCTTCTTTGGGATTAACAGAGCAAAGGTGATCGGCCATTATTTTTACTTTTTCAAAATCAACCGCGCCTAAAAGTTCTTCTATATCTTGTTTCGTGATACTTTTTTCGCTCCAGTTTCTTAACTGTTCAAGCATTGATTCGGCATCACGATAGCTTCCTCCGGCATAATTGGCAATTAACCTTATGGCATCATCATTAATTTTTATTTTTTCCGCTTCAATAATTTTTGAAAGTTTTTTCATGATTTCCAAAACCGTAAGCCGTCTGAAAGCAAACTGCTGGACGCGTGATAAAATGGTTTCCGGTACTTTGTGAGCTTCGGTTGTCGCCAGAACAAAAATTGCGTGAGCCGGCGGTTCTTCCAATGTCTTTAAAAGAGCGTTAAACGCTTCCTTAGTAAGCTGATGAACCTCATCAATAATAAAAACCTTATATTTTCCAGCAGTCGGCGCGAATTTTATTCCCTCCCGCAATTCTCTTATCTCATCAATGCCCCTGTTTGAAGCGGCATCAATTTCTATGAGGTCAAGGTCGGAACATTCAAGCGACTTTGCCAGAAGCCGGGCTATGGTGGTTTTCCCCGTGCCGCGCGGCCCGGAAAATAAATAAGCGTGGCCAACGCGATTAAGTTTCAAGGCATTGGTCAGAGTCCTTACGACATGCTCCTGCCCGATAACTTCACTCCATTCCTGCGGCCGATATTTTCTATATAAAACAAGATTCATACGCGGTTTACTTTATCACAAAATTAGTATAAAGTAAAAAATAATCCCCCACCCTTAAAGCATAGATTATGTTTTATGTTTATATATTAAAATCTAAAAAAGATGATAGTATCTATATTGGCTTTGCCCCAGATTTGAAAGCCAGATTTATAAAACATAATCAAGGACTGGTTCAATCAACTAAAAATCTAAGACCATTGGAATTAGCATATTATGAAGCTTACAAATCTAAAAAAGACACTCTCATGAGAGAAAAAAGACTTAAACAATTTAAAAAAGGATATGCTTCGCTTAAAGGTCGAATAATAAACTCTTTAATGCTTTAAGGGTGGGGGATGAAAAATTATTCGCGAAACAACGCTGGAAAAGGCAAAACCGCTTTTAGGACAGGAGACAAATGGCGAGCAAGAAAAAATATAGTGGTAAGAGATATAAAAAGCATGCATAGAAGCAAGTCTCGACTGCCGCAATTAAAATCACAATAAAAATACCATGGCTATCAAAAAAATAGGCCTAGCTTTAGGCGGCGGGGGAGCAAAAGGGTTTGCTCATATTGGCGTTATTAAAGCGCTTGAAGCGGCAGGAATTAATATTGATTATATTGCCGGCACCAGTATGGGGGCTCTTATCGGAGGTTATTACGCCGCGACTAAAGATATTAAGACGCTTGAAGAATTGTCGCTCGGTATTAAAAAAAGCGACATTTTTCCCATCAGTGAAGTAATCCGCAGAAAAGACGGATCGCTGTTCCGGGGCGAATCAATAGTAAAACTCCTTGATCATCGCCTGTCTGGCATAAAAATTGAAGATTGTAAAATTCCTTTTACAGCCGTGGCTACTGATTTAAAAACTGGAGACGAAATAAAACTTAAAAGCGGAAGTTTAACAGACGCGATACGCGCAAGCATTGCCATACCTGTAGTTTTCAGTCCTGTAGAAATAGACGGGAGATTTCTTATGGACGGCGGCTTTTCAAATCCCGTTCCGGCCGATATCGTTAGAGAAATGGGGGCTGATATTGTAATCGCTGTTGATGTTTCCAGCCGTTGGATTATGGCGCCTGACGAAATATTAAACACTCATGATATTTACTCTTTATTCAGTAATGCTTTATCGGTAATCGAGTATCAGCTTGCAAAAAACATTCTTAAAGACGCGGATATTGTTATTCGCCCGCCGGTTTTAACCTACGACTGGATGGCATTTGATAAATCGGCCGAGATAATAAAAACCGGCCAAAAAGAACTGGAACTTAATCTTAAAGAAATAAGAAAAAAAACCGGTCATCATACCCCGCGCCGCACTACCCTTGAAAAGTTTTTTGACTTTATTATAAATAAATAAATAACAATAACTATGAAATACGAACTGCCAAAACTGCCATATTCTTACGATGCACTAGAACCTTACATTGACACTAAGACAATGGAAATCCACCATGGAAAACACCATCAGTTTTATATTGATAAGCTCAACGCTGCTTTGGAAAAATATCCCGATTTAGCCGATAACCCCGCCCTTAAGCTTAAGAGCGGGGATAAAAAACTGGAGGAGCTTATAAAAGACCTGCCCAATTTAACTATGGTAGACGAAGCCGACAAAAAAGCGATTCATAACAACGGCGGGGGACACATAAACCATTCGTTTTTCTGGCAAATTATGGCGCCGCAAAAAGAAGTTGATGAAGCATTGTTTGAAGAGATTAAATCAACTTTCGGTTCGCCGGAAGAATTTAAAAAAATATTCAGCAACACCGCCGCCACCCACTTTGGCAGCGGATGGGCTTGGCTGGCGCGCGACGAACAAAATAAACTTCAAATATATTCATTGCCAAATCATGATTTTCCTTATTTGAAAGGCCATCAGCCTCTTATAGTACTTGATCTCTGGGAACACGCCTATTATCTAAAATACCAGAACCGCCGGGCCGAATATATAGAAAATTGGTGGAATGTTTTGAAGTTATTATAGGGTTGGCCCCGTTAGAAGTCCGACAAGTCGGCAGACGTCGTCGGCGTCTTACTTCTAACGGGGTTGACCCCGTTAGAAGTCCGACAAGTCGGCAGACGCCGTCGGCGTCTTACTTCTAACGGGGTTGACAGATTATGTAGATTTGATATAATGTAGGTAATGCTGGGAAACAGGCCGAATCCTGGTTGTAAGACAAGTTTCAGGTGCCTCGAAGAGCATGGACCTATCCCAGCAGCACATTTTTCCTTAACAAAGCCAAAAATCGGCGCGACAGTTCTGTAACTGTCCAAATGTGCCGGAGACTAACCTTTGCGGTTTTGCCTCTGTCGCGCCGAACAAAATCCCGTTGCCACTGTCGCTGTCGCGACAGGGGAGACGCCTTCTTACCTAGCGTCTCGTGAAGCAACGGAACTAAAGTCCTGGCCACATGTCCATGCGGGGTTGGTGGTCCAGGAGCGGTGCCCTATCGCCACAAGTGAGATGGGCAAACCGATGGTAGTGAGCCTCTCGGTTAGTAATTCAACTCCTTCGCTGTTGACCTATGGTCCACGGTGAATGCGCCTCTTGGCACACCCGTGTAAAGGATGGCCGCCATGTGCCGTCTAACAGCGAAGATCGTTCCTGCCTGCGCGAGCTCACCGCGCAGGCCTTTTTTTATTCTTCTTAAAGAAGAATAACCCTTCCGTAGCCCCGCTTTTCGGGGCGAAGGAGGGTACTCAACTATTTAATATACTTCCAACAAAATCTCTGTGGCCGTTTAGAAATTCTTCGGCAGTCAATATTTTTCCGCCCTCAAGTTGAAGTTTTTTTATAATTAAAATATTTTTGCCACATTTAATTATGATGTCGCTATTTTTCAGAAAAATTTCACCCTGCCTGCCGGCAGGCAGGCGATTTTTATTGTTACTATCATAAAAAATATCCGCTTCTATTATTTTTAAACTTTTACCATTCCACATTGTCCAAGCGCTTGGCCACGGATAATAGCCCCTGGTCATTCTTTCAATCTCGCCTGCGCTTTTTGTCCAATCAATTTTTCCGTCTTCTTTTTTTATAATTTTAGTATAAGTCGCTTTCGAATGCTCTTGTTCAATCGGCTTAATTTTTCCTGAAATATAATCGGGAATAGTTTTTATCAAAAGCTCCGCCCCTATTTCGGCAAGTTTTTTAGAAAGAGTTTCATAACTATCTGATTTAGAAATTAGAAATTTGGACTTAGAAATTATCGCCCCGTGGTCCATTTCTTCATCAATTTTTATTATAGTTACGCCCGTTTCTTTTTCACCGTTTAAAATAGCCGACTGAATCGGCGAAGCGCCGCGGTATTTTGGAAGTAGCGATGGATGAACATTAATAAAACCATAGCGGGGGATATCTAAAATTTCTTTTGGCAAAATCTTTCCGTAAGCCGCTATTAAGCCCAGATCCGGCTTTAAATCTTTTAGTTTTTCTATTAAAACAGAAACCGATTCCTTAGGGTCGCGAAACATGGCTTGCGGTTCAAGCCCTGATTTTATTAACTTTTCCAAAATTATCGTCGCAAATTCCGGCGTCCCAAAAAATATAAATTTCATCCCGTTAGAAATCTATCTAGATTTTTCTTAATTATAAATACAATAGTAGTTGCTAATCTTAATTTAGTTTTATCTAATATAAAATTTCTAACGGGATTCATTATTTCTCCTCAACTACGTTAATCTTTTCCGCTTTATCAATAAACAAAATGCCGTTCAAATGGTCCATTTCATGCTGAATTACGCGAGCCAATAGTCCCTTGGCATGAATTTTTATCGGCCTGCCGTTTTCATCCAGCGCTTTTATAGTTAGTTTTTTAGGACGAATTACCGGTCCCCAGGTTTTTTGAACCGACAAACAACCCTCTTCAAAAGGAACCAGCTCTTTTGAAAAATCCCTTATTTCCGGGTTGATGAAAACAAAAATACTACCCTCTATATCCGCGGTAAAAACCCGTAAAGAAACACCCACTTGAGGCGCCGCAAGGCCGAGGCCTTTAGCGCCTTTCATAGTTGCGACCATGTCTTTAATTAATTTCTGGATTTCCGGACTTTTTGGGTCTTTTACGATTTCCGATTTTTTTCTTAGAACCGGATCGCCCTCTTGAATTATTTTTAACACTTTTGCCATAGATTTGCTTGCCCTCCGTAGCTTTCTTGCCCGCCGAAGCTTTAGCGTAGGCGGGAGCAAAGGAGGATAATTCCTTTTTTAAAATCCCCATGAAATACTTGCCGCGGTCTTCGCTTTTGATTTTCCCTTGACGCCAGACATCTTTTACCAAGCTTAGTATCCGCCTTAAAAATGATTCGTCATAGGTTTTTGCCAGACGAAAATATACCCCCTTATGCTTTTCGTCATCCAAACCCTCAACCAAATCCCACGCTAAAACTTGATGTTTTGTCGTTAAAGGCATAATATTAAAATACCATATGTTTGAGGAAAATAAAAAATATATATATTTAGCGGTTGTTACTATTGCCATAGTCGTGGCATTTGGGGCTGGTTTTGTTTTTGGATCGGTAGAGCGACTTCCTCGGCCGGTGCAGGGGATTATAAATAAAGAATTCGGCCAACCGAAAGAATTTGATTTTGGCTTATTTTGGGAAACTTTAGATAAACTTAATGAAAAGTACGTTGATAATGGCAAACTAAAAGACGACGAATTGCTTTACGGCGCTATTTCCGGATTGGTTAAAGGTGCCGGCGATCCTTACACGGTATTCTTTCCTCCGGTTGAATCAAAAAGTTTTAAGCAGGATGTTGGCGGCAGTTTTGGCGGTATCGGAGCCGAAATAGGTAAAAGAAATGGATTTTTGGTTATTATAGCGCCCCTTGAAGATACGCCTGCCCAAAAATCCGGGCTGCTCGCGGGTGATAAAATTTTAAAGATAAATAATGAACCGACCGACGATATAACCGTTGAAAAAGCGGTTACGAAAATACGCGGCGAGGTAGGCACCAAAGTAACTCTAGCTATTTTAAGAGGTAATGACGGCACAAAAACGAAAGATATTGTCATTGAAAGAGCAATAATTAAAATCCCGATAACAAAACTTGAGGCGTTAGAAGATAACGCGATCGCTCATTTATCATTTTACAGCTTCACTTCAACAGCCCCATTTGAATTTCAAAAAGAGGCATCAAAAATTCTTGCCACTTCCGGCTATAAGGGTATAATTTTAGATTTGAGAAATAACCCAGGAGGTTACTTGGAAGTTGCGGTTGATATTGCCGGCTGGTTCCTTAATGCCGGAGATCTTGTTGCGATTGAGGATTTCGGGAAAACCAGCGCAAAAACTGAATTTCGAGCAAGCGGCGTAGCCGCTCTTAAAAATTATCCGATGGTGGTTTTAGTTAATCAAGGCACGGCTTCGGCAGGCGAAATTTTAGCCGGCGCCCTAAGAGATAACCTAGGCATCAAATTAATAGGCGAAAAAACCTTCGGCAAGGGATCGGTGCAAGAACTGGTAAATTTTAAAGACGGCTCATCGCTCAAGGTTACCGTTGCCAAATGGCTCACGCCAAAAGGGATCTCAATTTCGGAACAAGGTTTGGAGCCAGACTTTAAGGTAGCTCCTACCGAAAAAGAACTAACAAACAAAAAAGATCCCCAGCTTGATAAAGCGGTGGAGATTCTCTTAAAAATGCTGAAATAAGAACGCGATACCAATATATTTTATGAAAATAGTTTTACTTCAAGATGTTGATGGTTTGGGTAAAAAAGGAGACATTAAAAATGTCAGCGATGGCTACGGCCGTAATTTTCTTTTAAGAAAAGGGCTTGCTGAAATTTTAACGCCGGAAATAGAAAATCGGATAAAACTTGGGAAAGAAAAACAGGAAAAAGATGCAGTCAAACTAAAATCTCAAACAGCAATTTTAAAAGAAAATATTGAAAAACTAAAACTGGTAATTAAAACCAAAATAGGAAAAACAGGACAAGCATTTGGCTCAATAACTCCGGTAAAAATAGCAGCAGAACTTGAAAAACAGGGGATAGGGCTTCAAAAAGAGCAGATATTGTCTTCGCCGGTAAAAACCCTAGGCGAACATAAAATAAAAATAAAACTGCCCCAAGGAATTGAGGCAGAATTGACAATTCTTATTGAATCGGAAGATACTAAAACTAAATAACGTTTATTACTTTAAAAACTCTTCTGGAATTATCGTAACGTTTTGTCTTTTTATCGGTAAATTTTATGATTCCGGGACGCATGGCGTAAAGCGTGTCATCGCTGCCTTTTTTAACATTCTTTCCGGGAACCCATTTAGTGCCCCTTTGACGCACCAAAATATTGCCCGCTTTTACCCGTTCGCCGTCAAAAAGTTTTATGCCTAATCGTTTTGATGCTGATTCTCGGCCTAATCTTGTTGAACCGGCCGATTTAGTAGTCGCCATAGATTTCTAATAGAATAACAAATTATGAATTATAAATCAACCCCGTTAGAAATCTAATAAATCTTATGAGATTTAGCAGCATGTTTATATTTTATATTTAAACTATGTTTGATTGGTTAAAAAATAAATTTCTAACGGGGTCAAGATACTCATACTTAATAAGGTGGGGGAAGGGGCATGAAAAAAACCTTTTAATCGGCTTAGTTTTAACGCTAGGATTTTTAATCGGACTGGGGACCGGTTTGCTTATGAATTCAAACCAAGTTTCACCTATTATTATTGATAAAAATATCAAAGTCGGCCTGTTGGAGCCTGAAAATTACGGAACGGGGGATACAAATTCATCTAAAATAAACGCGAGTTTCGGCAATTTTGTGGCTTCAATTAACGGCAAGGCTTATTACCCTAAAGATTGCAAATCCGCAAATGTAATTAAAGAAGAAAACAGGATCTGGTTTGAAAATGCAGAGGAAGCCGAAGCCGATGGTTATAGGCCGGCTCAAAATTGCCCTGTGAATAAATAAAGTGTTAAAATTATAATAGAAAAGTTAATATAGAAATATCTCAAAATAATTTTTCACTATGAAATTTTTATTTGACCTTTTGGCATCAATTTCAAGCTTGTTTGTTTTACAGGCAAATAAACCTGAAAATATCCATGTTCCGCCATTAAATACGGCAATTATTTCTTTCCAAGACACTTATTATGCGTCTGCCGTAGCCGATCCCGATAACTTTCCGAAAACAAATTCTGTAACTATAGTTAAAAAATCGACGCCGGTTGTTGTTCCGCCGCCGGTTGCCCAACCAACGCCGCCGCCGCCTCCGCCACCGCCGCCAGCTCCAGTCGTTGTTTTACCGCCGGAAGATCCGTATGTAGTAAAGACGGAACCTATAATTACCTGGCTTAATACGAATTTTGGTTTTACGGGAACAAGTTCCGAAGGCGATCGCACTCTTCCGGAACTTACATTTGACAGAGAATATTGGCGAATAGAAATTTTTACGTACTGGGCTCCAACTGTGGTGCCGCCAAAACCGGCTTTAGAAAAAGATTATGTCAAAATAGAAGTTTATGAAGCGGGGACAAACAAACTTATCCATACAATAACATCGGGTAATGAAGAATCGTCTCATAAATTTCAAACATTTAGAAAACCGGGGAAATACTACTTAAAAGTATATTCCAAATCGCCAAGCCAGTGGGAAATAGCTTTCACCGTTTCATCAAAAATTGCGCAATAAATAAGAAGGGGAGAAGAAGTTTTTAAATCAATACAACGTCGGACAAGATACCTTTTGCGACGTATCCCTTATTAAATACCGGCCGGGCACTACCCTGGCCGGTATTTTTAATTTTCACTTTACGGGGCAAAAAGTCTCAACAAGTTTATTTTCTACAGATCCTTTAATTAACCCCTTGGCTTTATCAATAACTATCGGAATTAGTTTGCTGGCCTCTGATCCAACTGTTTCGGCCCCTGTTTTTATTTTATCCGTTATTTCCGAATAAGACGTATCCCCTATTTTTTCACCTGAAAGTTGGGGAAGACTATCAGTTTTAAAATTATTAACCTTATTTAAAATAAATTTTGCGATATCGGTTCCTACCGGTAAAACCTCGCTTCCTTTTATAGTAAAGGATCTATCGGCATTTACGACAAAGTAGAGAGATAAAACCGCTAATATGATACCAATTATAATTAACGTTTTCATTAATTTAATAATACCACGCGCGGTGTTTTAACGCCTAAAATCCCATAGACAGATAGTCGAAAGGATTAACCGAACCGCCAAACGGCAAAAGCCCGTACCAGCGATTTTCCACTCGGAAAGTGTTTGTTGAATACACCGTAAAATGCAGATGCGGGCCGGTGGTAAAACCGCTTGAGCCGACATAGCCGATAACTTGTCCCTGATTGACCGTTTCGCCTTTAGAAGCCGATTTTGACGATAAATGAGTATAAAGAGTAGTTAAACCGTTACTATGGCGAATAGATAGCCAAGAACCATAGGCGTACCGCCCATCATCGGCCGATGCCGACACAACGCCGCCTAAAGCCGCGTGAACAGGTGTTCCATAATAAGCCGCAATATCAATGCCGTTATGAAACTTATAAGAATGATTGTAGAAACCGGTCACGGATGTCGGGCCGTAACCTTGGGTTATCCGCCCCAATACGGGCCACATTAAAGCGCCGGGTTTGGGCTTGGGCAGTCCCCCCCACCTGCCCTCTTAATTTTTCTTCCAGATCAAAAATTTCTTTCTGAATTTCTGCCTGACGAATTTGAATTTTTGATATTATTTTCTGATACTCTATTTCCTGATTATTGGTCTGATTCAGTAATTCTTTTTTCTCGTTGTTTTGATTTTTAACAAGCTGGTTTTTTACCAGAAGCTCTTTTTTAAGATTATTTAAATCTCCCTTTAATGTTTCCTGTGATTTAAGAAGGTCTTTAAGCTCTGCTTTTTCTTGAGCCAAAATTTTAAAATCCCTATAAAGACCGTTTTCAATATTTATAAGATACTCGCTCTGGTTAAGAAAATCCGAGAGTTGTTTACTTTCCAAAATCGCCGTAATAAAGCCCCGATTATCGGCATAGGCCAAAAATCTCAAAGATCTCGCCATTGCCGTTTGCCGCTCGGAAATTTTTTTGTCTTTTTCAACTATCTGTTTTGAGGCCAATTTTATATTGAATTCTGTTTTTGAAATTTTTGCCTGGGTAATTTTTAAATCCGCGTTTAATTGCTTAAGCTGGGTTTCTATTTTTATAATTTGGCTTTTAAGGGTTTTTGATTCAAATTGCGTAGATTCTAGCGCCGTTTTATATTTATTTAACTCTGTTTCCAGTTTTTTTATCTCCTCTTCTTTTGTTTTTATTTGCGAAAATAGAACGTCATTCTCTGACTGCGCCAAAACAACCTGTTGCGCGTTAAGCAAAAGAACAAGCCCTGAAATTACAAAAAGGCAAAATTTCATGCTAATTAAATAATACCAGTTTTACACCAGGTTTTTTAGAGCGGCTTCAATTCGTTTAATGCTCTCTTTTTTGCCTAAAATCTCAAGAATTTCAAATGGGCTTGGCGATGTTTGAAGGCCGGTCAGGGCAACTCGAAGCGGCCACAACAAGCGTCCCCTATCATTGTTTTTGGCTCTTGAAGCTTCTTTTAATAAAATATTTTCTAAATTACTGCGAGTAAAATCTTCTTCGCCAATTTCTATTAATGAATCTCGGGAAATTTTTAAAGAGATTCTTATATCTTTAAACATCATATCGCGCCAAATTAAAAGATTAGAATCATATTTTGGAACCTGGAAAAAATAAGCTACCCTATCCCCTATCTCACCAAACTTCTTAAGTCGCGGCTGTTCTAGCGCCAATATTTTTTTAACATATCCCGAATCATAATTATTTTTTTCTACTAAATTGTCTTTTATTAAAAACGGAACGGCGTATTCTTTTAGTTTATCGAGCGATAATTGCTTTATATAATGGCCGTTCAGCCAATCCAGTTTTTCTATATTAAAAATCGCACCGGCTTTGTGAACTTTTTCAAGCGAAAAATCTTTAAGCAATTCTTTCATTGAATAAACCTCTTTTTCCCCGCCGGGGTTCCATCCCAAAAAAGCAAGAAAATTTACCATTGCTTCGGGAAGATAGCCCTTTTTTATATAATCATCAACAGAAACGTCCCCTTTGCGCTTGCTCATTTTCGTTTTATCGGGATTTAGCAAAAGAGGCAAATGAGCCCAGTAAGGTGCTTTCCAGCCAAAAAATTCATATAACAAAATATGTTTTGGCGTTGACGGCAACCATTCTTCCGAACGTATAACATGAGAAATTTCCATTAAATGATCGTCCACAACTACCGCCAGATGATAGGTCGGATAGCCGTCTGATTTTAAAAGCACCTGATCGTCAAGTTCGCCAGAATTATATAAAATCTTTCCACGGACAATATCGTTTATTTCTATAACCCGATTATCAGGAATTTTCATTCTTATTACGTAAGATTCGCCGGCATTAAGTTTTTTACCGATTTCTTCTTCGCTTAAAGAGCAGCACCGCCTGTCATATTTGGAAATCTGTTTTTTAGACGTTTGTTCTTGACGCATTTTTTCAAGCGTCTCTTCGGTGCAAAAGCAATAGTATGCATTATTGTTTTTAACTAATTCATCAGCATATTTTTTATAAATATCCAATCTTTCCGACTGAATATACGGGCCATATTGGCCATCGGCATCGGGGCCTTCGTCGTATTCCAATCCGGCCCATTTTAAACCCGAATAAATTGCTTGCGCCGCTTTTTCAACATATCTTTCCTGGTCGGTATCTTCCAGGCGCAAAATAAATTTTCCGCCGTGTTGCTTGGCAAAAAGATAAGAATAAAGCGCAGTGCGCAAACCGCCGACGTGCAAAAAACCGGTCGGGCTTGGCGCAAACCGCGTTCTTATTTTTTCTTTTTTAAATAAGAATTTTAAAAATGTCATTTTATCGGGGGATTAAATTTAATAACGCTTGCGCGATTAATTTTGCCGCGTCGGGAGTGGCGAATTTTCTGGCTTTTTCCTCCATATTCTTCTTTTTTTCCGGATTACTCAATATAGCGCTGATTACCGACATCAGTAAGCGCGGCGTAAGATTGGACTCCTCAATTACTTCCGCTCTGCCGTCACCCCCGAAAATATAAGCGTTTTTGCGCTGGTGATTATTCGCCGAATCGGTTATCGGAATAATAATACTCGCTTTTCCCGATGCCGCTATTTCAAAAATACTGCCGGCGCCGGACCTTGAAATTATTAAATCAGCGCTGTGATAAGCCGCGATATATTCCGGTTCAACCAAAAAATTAACCGGATGATAAGAAGCAAACAGTTCGCCCGAAAGACCGGCAAGAGCTACTTTTGATTCACTAAGAACGCTCGAGTAATTTTCGTCTCCAGTTTGATGGATAACTTCGGCCGTGATAAGTAAATCCGGTAAAATATCAAGAATCATGTCATTTATTTTTTGAGCGCCCTGCGAACCGCCAAGTATCAGCACCACCGGCTTTTGGGATGCTAAGTGAAGCATGGGCCGTTCTATTTCCGGATTGGGCGGCGCGAAAAACGCATCGCGTATCGCTTCGCCGGTAAAATAAGTTTTATTTTTCGGAAAATAATCTACCGCTTCATTAAAAGATATGGCAACCAGCGAAGCAAAACGCGCTAAAATTTTATTGGTTAAACCCGGAATTGAATCTGAATCGTGAAGAATAATCGGGATTCTGTAAACCCAGCCGGCAATCACTACGCCAAAACTGCCGTAACCTCCTTTACTAAAAATTACGTCCGGCATAATTCGCCAAACCTCGTAAAGCGCCTGAAGAAGGCCGGCTCCGATTTTGAAAAGATCGGCAAAGTTTTGAAAAGAAAAATAACGGCGCCATTTGCCGGTTATAATAATTTTGTAATGAAAATTCATTTCTTCCCGCTCCAAACTTGATTCCAAAAAAAGTCCGGGACCCAAATAATAAATTTCCGGTTCTCCCATATCTGAAAATTGCGCCAGTTCGTTAAGTTTTCTTGAGACGGCAACTAAAGGAAACAGATGTCCTCCCGTCCCACCTCCAGTTAACACAATCTTTATCATTTGTTTAAAAATTTAAAATTTAAAATTTCAAGTAGTGTATCTTGAAATATTAGCCACAATCCCCGCTCCAATCATGTTAATAACAAGCCCGGAACTGCCATAGCTAACAAACGGCAAAGGCATGCCGGTAAGCGGCACTAATCCGGAAATTGCCGCGATGTTAGTGAAACTTTGAATTAAAATCCAGGAAGTTATACCAACAGCAAGAAGTTTGTTAAAAGAATTCTGACTTCTAATAGCAATACTATAACCGAAAATCGCAAATAAAATATAAAGCGCTAACGCAAAACTAATGCCAAAAAGCCCCATTTTTTCGCCTAAAACCGCAAAAATTGAATCCCCTATCGGTTCCGGTAAATAAGCCGAATGTAAATTTTGATTTAGCCCAATGCCCGTAAGCCCTCCGACGCCGATTGAAGAAACTGCCTGATTTATTTGGTAACCGGAACCGGCGGTGTCCATTCCGCCATTCAAAAATGCTTTAAATCTTTCCGCTCCGTAAGGCTTTAAAAATATAAAAATAAAAAATGTCGCCACTCCTATAAAAGCAATTAAAGCGAGATGGCTTATTTTTCCGCCGGCTACAAAATAAACCGCCGCCGCGGAAAGCGCTATTACGGCAAATGTTCCAAAGTTCGGCTGCATTAAAAGTAGTAAGCCGATAATTCCGATTATCATAAGAAAAGGCAAAAAACCTCCGGAAAAATCTTTTAACTCTTTTTGCCTAGACTCAAACCATGAAGCCAGATAAATTAAAAATGAAATTTTTAAAATTTCGCTAGGTTGAAAACTAACAGGTCCGATTGCAAGCCAGCGCGTTGAACCGGCGTGCGAAAGACCAAGTTGTGGAATAAAAACAAGCGTTAAAATGCCGATTGAAAAAATTAAGAACAAAAAGCTGTATTTTTTAAGAAAACCTAACGGCACTTTTAAAAAAACAAAAAAACCGGCAATTCCGATTAATACCCCCTTTAAAAGCTGCTCCCGCAAATAGTAGTTTTGATCGTTAAATTTTTTTTGCCCGGCAATAAATGAAGCGGAGGAAAGGATAAAAAGTCCAAACACCAAAAGAATGCCTACGATAACAACAAATTTGAAGTCAATACTTTTAAGTTTTACATTTTTAATTCCCATTATAGTAGCCGGCCAAGGCCCTGGTTTTGTATTTTTCCTTCAGAAAAAGCCATTTTCCCGTTAATAATAACCGAATGAATTCCTCCGGAATACTGAAAAGGGTTTTCGTAAGTCGCCAGGTCTTTTACGGTCTCCGGGTTAAAAACGGTAATATCGGCAAAATACCCGTCTTTAATAACGCCGCAGTTTTTTAGGCCCATTTTAAGCGCCGGCAAAGCCGTCATTTTCTTTATCGCCTCTTCCCAGCTCAAAATGTTTTTTTCACGAACATAGCGGCCCAAAACTCTGGTAAAAGAGCCGAAAGAGCGGGGATGAAAAAGCTGATTTGATTGCGCGTCATCCAAATTGGCGGCAACGCCGTCGGAAACAATGATAGAAAACGGACTTTTTAACGATTCAATTAAATTTTCTTCACTAAGAGAATTCCAAAAAACCATTAATCTTCCTTCCGCGGAAATCAAAAGATTAATTATCGCTTCGCAAACTCCTACGCCTTGATTCTTGGCGATATTGCCGATAGTTTTCCCGATATAAATTTTATCAATGTCTCCGGACGCGATTACAATATCTTTAAATTCATCCTTGCCCTCCATAGCTTTAGCGACGGAGGGTTGTTTCATCTCCGAAATAGCGCGAGCCCGCAGTTGTTGATTTTTTAAGTTTTCTACAAGTTTTGTTCTGCCGCCAACGGCAATCCAGTCGGGCAAAAGAGTATACAAAATGGTTGCGGTTGAAGCATACGGATAGACATCAAAATTAATATTCATCCCCGTTTCGGCCGCTTGGTGAATCTCGTCCAAGCTTTTTTTAAACAGCGGCCAATTATTTTTTCCGACAGCTTTAAAATGAGAAATCTCAAGATTTGTTTTATTTTTTCTTGCCGTTTCAATAGCCTCAACAACACTTTCGTAAAGCTTGGCGCCTTCGTCTCTTAAATGCGTCGCGTAAATTTTTCCGGAATCTAAAATCGACAAAAGGCCGGATATTTCTTCGGACAAGACTATCTTAGCGTGCGAATAGCTTAGTCCGGTTGAAAATCCAATCGCCCCGTCGTTTATAGAGGCCTCAAGCAGATGTTTCATTTGAGAAAATTCCTTTGAGTCCAAATCCCGAAATTCATCCTTTATAATCCCCCGCCGCAAGGTAGAATGACCAACTAAAGTACCGAAATTCAAAAGTAGTTTTCTTTTTTTTATTTCTTCAAAAAATTCACGGGTCGTCTGCCAGTTAACGTTAATTTTTTTGACATCGGCCCATTTTTGGATGCTTAAAATAATGTTGCCGGAGGTTAGCGGTGATAAAGAAGAACCGCAGTTTCCTCCGATAATCGTGGTAATCCCCTGGCGCACCAAACTTTCCGCGTTCGGATGGCTAAAAAGCGTCCAGTACCGGTCTGAGGCATTGTTTATATCAATAAATCCGGGAGCAACAAAAAGACCGGTGGCATCAATGGTGGTTTTCGCGCTTGGCGTGCCTAAAAAACCGATTTTCTCTATCTTTCCGTCTTTTATTGCGATATCAGCATGATACGCCGGCGTCCCCACGCCATCTATCACCGTTCCGTTTTTAATTAAAATATCTAAGGCCATTACTCATATTATACAACAATGATAGTCAAAAACAAAAAACCGCTAAGGAGGCGAGCAATTTTGTGGCTGTGGACAACCTATTGACTTTTTATAAGCGCTTATGCTATACTTTTTCTATTCATAAGAAGAAGCACCTCCTTGGGTTTTGTCCCTCGGCGGTGCTTTTTCATTTATATTCAAGCTTTTTTCGCAAATTATCCATAAATACAACTCTCTCTTTTGCTTCCTTTTTCAGTAAAGTTGAACAGGTTTTAACATACGGACTCATCACAAATCGCAATTTATTATTTTGATAAAGATGTTTTACCAGAGAATAAAAATCTCCATCACTCGAAACAATGATTGCCTGATTATAGTTTGGAAAATCAATCATGGCCTGTAAAACGAGATCGGCATCTATATTGCCCTTTACATTCCCATCATCGTCCGGAATAGTTGGCTTAAAAACCAATACATAGCCAGCTTTTTGCAGCTCAGAATAAAGCGGCTGATTGCCAGCCACATAACCGATAAAGTAATACGCTGTTGCTACAGAATATTTTTCCGCAAGGTATTTTCTAAAACGCCAATAATTTAATTTCCAGCCCAAGCTTTGAATACCTAGATTAAGATTCTGACCATCTATAAACGCAAAATTGTTTTCGTCTTTTTTCATAAATTTACCATGCCTAATTTTTTGTTGGCCAGTATTCAAATAATTCACCGCATTTATTACATTCGTATTGATAAAAAACATTAGTAAATTTAGGATATTCTTGCATTAATCTTGGTCTAACTATTGCGTCTCCATTTTCAATTTTAGTAATTTCGTGAATGTTAGAACTTTTACATTTAAGATTAGGGCATTCCTTTTCATTAGTTTTTTTCATAAATTTATTTTTAATAATTTAAGTTGATCATATAACTAAAAACGACTACTTATCTGACAGGTCTTCGATAGCGCCCTCTTTAATACCTCTAGCAGCCTTCACTGATTGAATTATCTTGTCCAACATAGTTTCATCCTTCCCATAGACTTGCCCTGGGTGGCGCGCTATTACCTTTATCAGTTGAACGTCAAGTTCTTTTCTTGCTCCGGGTGAAATTGGATACGAGCCTTGTGTCTCTCTTGAAGAGAAATTTAGATACATTTTAGTTACTTGTGCTTTGTGGTTATATTCTTCAGCCAATCGTCTTTTGTGCGAGATACTTCTTTGTCCAAACCATGAGATCCACCATAAAGGTAAGCTAATAATTAGGCGGCCGTAAAAATTTAATCCACTTAGGTGACTTGCAATAATACTACTCGGATCTTGAGAACCCACTGCCCGAGCAAACCATTCAGGCTGAATAAAAATAGAGACAGAAATTAAGAGTGGCAATACAAAAAATACATAATCAAGAAGAACCATTATTATACTAATCACAAACATTAAGATATTGGAAAAAATCGAGCCTACATTTTGGCCCAGTGTTCCATCTAATTTTTTGTATTCAGGTTCTTGTTTGTACTCTTTTTTTGATTTTAAAAAACCTTCAACCAAAGAACCTCCAGAAGCCCCGACTAGCAACGCCTTAACATCCTTCGCCTTATTTACTATGTCGTCCTTAGTTTCTTTTAGAAATGGTGAGATATCATTGTCGACATTAGCTCGAAAAGTTCTTATACGCTCAATATCCTTATTTAGTTTAGAAACCTTATTGTCTCCCTGCTCATCTTTAGCATATAGATCCTCATGAGATTTAATAACCTCTGCATGAGCAGACTCAATGGCTTTTGCGTACCCACCATCTTTCGTAAGATCAGAGTGGAATTTAGTAATATCCTCTATTACTGTCTTTATTTTCTTCTCTTCTCCCTCTCCTTCTGTTCCACCAAAAAGATAAACATAAAAATCCGTAATATTATCTTGAGACTCCCGTATATCAGATTTAATAGACTCATCGCCTTCGAGTAAATCTTTATGATACTTTCGTATATCATCTAATTTTGTATTTAGTTCTGAAATCTTTGAAACACCAGATTCATTACTAACAAACAAATCACTGTATAGCTTTATAATATCTTCTAGGTGTGTTTCTACCTCGACAATAAGAGATTTCTTACCATCCTCACTTTCAAATAGCTTTTTATAAGCTTCATTTATTTTTTTAATTTGAGATAAAGCATCTTTAACAAAGTTATCAAACTCTTTTTTACTAAAAGAATCTTCCGATTGAATATTTTGATTATTTACATCTTCCATAAATTTAATATTTTAATTCTGGCAAATATTTGGAGACTGATTTAAGACTAATTTTCCGGCTACATTTTATCTCTTTTATACTTTTTTGGCAAATTAAAAACTACCTCCGCCTGAATGGAGTCGGATTGGTAATTTGTAACTATTTTCATTTCGTATGTTTTTCTAGCGCTTCTCTTATAGACTCGACTTCGTATTCTCTCTTGAACGTATCCCAACGCATATCTTTGCGCACGTTGAAATCAACGTTGTAGCGTTTCTCTAGTGTTTCTATCTTAGTATCACCGCGAATTTTTTTAAGACGACCTCCTTGTGTCCTTGCTGCATGACCGGGCATATTTGGTGCGTTAGTATCTAGTTTTGGCATGATATCTTTTAATACTTAATTTTTATATTCGACCTTTAAGCAACAAAAAACGCGGCTTTCCCGCGATTCATTTCTGAAACACCACCGAACAGCGGAGCTGTCGGGAAAGTATTTTTATGTGAATCGGGGCGATAATGATTGAGATTTAATAAATTTAAAATTTTATAAATCCCCGATTGATGGATGCCGATTTTTAGTTGTTATTTAGATTTTAACAAATGTATTACGTATGTCAATACAATATGTGGATAACTTTCGGTTTATTTTCGGTATCAGAAGTTTTATAATTAATATATATGTTAACAAAACGCCAAAAACAAATTTTAGATTTTTATAACAAGTTTTCTAAGAAACATGAATATTCCCCTTCTCTAGAAGAAACGGCAAAACACTTTCACCTATCGTCGGTTTCTGGTATCCACCAACATATTCAGGCACTTATAGAAAAGGGATGCTTAAGTAGGCAAAAAAATAAGCCGCGAGGAATTGAAATAGAAAAATCGGAAAAGCTTGTAAAAATTCCCTTGCTTGGCACAATCGCGGCTGGTGGCCCCATTGAAGCAATTAGAAGCCCCGAGATTATAGAAGTTATGCGCAGCATGCTCTCAAGTGGCGCTAATCACTATGCCCTAAAAGTGTTGGGAGTAAGTATGATAGAAGAAGGTATTTCTGACGGCGATATTGTGATTGTTCGTGAACAATCGGCCGTCAATGACGGTGAAAAAGCAGTTGCGTATCTTCCCGACAAAAATACGGTTACTTTAAAAAAGATTTATAGAGAGCAAAATCGTATAAAACTTGTTCCGACAAATAAAACGATGAAGCCGTTTTACGAAAAAAATATTGAAGTTCAGGGCAAGGTAGTTGGAGTTTTAAGAAAGGAAATTTAGTAAAATTACATTATGAGTGGAAGCAAATCAATAATAAATAATCTGCCAATACAAGATTTTAATTTAGTGCTTGACCGCCTTGGATTAGAAAAGGCATGGTATTCAATTTTAGCGACTAACTTAAGTAAAAATAACAGAGACGACTTAAGATACATTTTTGACGAAAAAGAATTTAGAAATAACGAAATTCAAAACTTTGATTTTATTGGAGGCCTTACCATTGGTGAAATTTCGGTACTTTATGAATATTCTCTTGCTTATACAGATCGCGACAAGCGAAAACAAGAGGGACAATATTTTACTCCGGACGACGTTGCACAAATCATGGCAAAAAAGGTCTCCTCTTTTCCAAAAAATAAATTATGGATAGACCCGTGTTCTGGTGTCGGAAATTTGTCTTATTGGCTTATTCAACATCAAGAAAATAAGGAGAATTTTTTAAAAAATAATATATTTCTTATTGATCGTGATAAATTAGCCTTATTTATTGCGCGATTTGTTTTAACAGTTAATTTTCAGAAAAAAGATAAAAAATTATTTAAAAATATAAAATCCCGCTTTATCGTTTCTGACTTCTTGCTTTCTGATAATATACCAAAATATGATTATGCAATTCTTAACCCGCCCTATGTAGTTGTAGAACCCGATATGCGATTTGAAACAAGTACAACAAGAGATCTTTATGCTTATTTTTTAGAAAAAGTTATAAAAACTTCTATCGGTTTTGTTTCAATCACGCCGCAAACATTTACAAATGGTCAAAAATTTAATCCTTTAAGGAAACTACTTCTAAATAACTTCGGTGACATTAGTGTTTATTGTTTTGACAATGTACCTGATAACATTTTTCGCGGGATCAAATTTGGTTCAAAGAATACAAACAAAGCGAATAGTACAAGAGCAGGTATTATAGTTGCAAAACAAAATGATAAGGAACAAATTTTTAGAATAACCCCACTTCTCCGATGGCGTGTTAAAGATAGACAAAAACTTCTTAACTCTGTTGATGAATTTTTGGTTCAAATTAAACCAAAGGAAGATATTTTCCCGAAACTACAAAAGAATTTATTACCTCTTTACGATTTCGCGAAGAGACAAGAAAAAGTATTGGCCCACTTTGTGTCACAACGGCCAACACAATATAAGTTGATCGTTCCATCTACGCCAAGATACTTTATCTCCGCCCTCAAAAGGTCAGTGGAGCGATCTTCGTTCAAAACACTTTATTTTTATAGCGAACAAGAAAGAGACACTGCGTATCTATTACTAAATAGCAGTTATATGTACTGGTGGTGGCGAGTTAATGATGGAGGAATGACGATATCAGAAAGAACATTACTGACATTACCTATCATTAATAAAATTTCAATTGATAAAAACCTTTTGTTAAAAATCGAGCAATCAGAACGAACAAATTGTGTAGTTAAAAGAAATGCAGGTAAAGATAATGAAAATGTAAAACATGACCCGTCATTAATAAAAGAAATTAACCAATGCCTTTTCCCGCGCTTTGCAAATGCACTAGAAATGTTACATAATAATTCTGTAATTTAATCCTTATGATCTCAAAAGGTTTAGCTATACAATTAGAAAAATTGCTTAAAAAAATACCGGCCTTTTGGGACGGCCGCAAAGCAATCCTTGAAATGAAAGGGACGGGTTATTCGCACTGGAAACAAATGGAGTGGATAGGTTTCTATTTTCAATTTCTTTGTGATACAAAATTATCTCCGTTGGTAAAAATACCCGGTCCCAAGTACAATAGAGTAGAGTTTGATGGATTTGCCGAAATACCTTGGGATTTTAAAGCACACCCGAACAAAAACGCTACTGGTCAGGAGAACAAAAGTATTATTATCAATGATCGATTGGCCACCATAAAAGCAATTAAGCAATTCGGAGAAGCCGGACTTATACTAGCAATTGGGGATGCAGAATATAATGATGAAAATAGAAGCTTCCAAATTTGGCATAAAAAATTAAAGGGTGGGTTGTCTAATTACGAGAAACAAAGAATTTTGCGTAAAGCGCCTTCACGCTTGAGAAAAACCGCCTTCAAGTTGAAAGAAATTAAATTGGTTTTGATGAATAATAATATGATTCGAAAACTAAGTTCATTTCAAGAAGGTTTTAGAAATTCTGATGGAAGCCCAAGAAACGCGAAGTTACTTTTGGACTTAGATAAGATTGTTGCTGCCAAAACAATCCGATTTTAAAAAATTTTATTCTAATCTTCTTTTTCAAAATTAAGGCAAACGGAGTTTATGCAATACCTTTTTCCTTGCATTTGTACACCCCCTTTTCATGAGTATCCCAATATTTCCCGGAAAAAGGCGCTTCCGTATTATTTAAATCTTTATCTTTTTGATCGTAGGGCATTTAATCAATTAATGCATATTTTATTAAATATTTATTGTCGTTTTTTATACTCTCCGAAAACGTGTACCCAGCCTTTTCTTTTGCGCTGCGTTTTTTCCGTTAATTCTCTTGTCTCGGCATCGTAGTATATGTTTTTTACTTCTTCGTCGGTTATTGTTTCTTGAATTCGATCAAGCGCATCAACATTCACGTCATATTTTTTAACCAACTCAAAATCGCCTAAGTTTAATTGCGCCGTCTCGTTGTTATTAAGATAGTTTACAGATATATATTCGGGGCCACTGCTATATGCTTGCGCCCAGCGACCATCAATTTTAATAATATCAAGCGTTGGCGGATATTCCGCTTTCTGTTCAGTTTCTCTTTTTATACTTTCTTCATTTTTCATTTCATTTACCAAGTAGACCGATGACAAGGCCGATGGTGGCGGTAACGGCGGAAATAATCCAAAAGCGCATTGTAACTTTTGTTTCCGGCCAGCCCATTGCCTCAAAATGGTGATGAATGGGCGTTGAAAGAAAGATTTTTTTTCCGCGGAATTTTTTTGAAATCATCTGAACGATTACCGAACCGGATTCCAAAACAAGAATAAAAGCGATAAGCGGCAAAAGAAGCGCGGCGTTAGTAAGCATGGCAACAATGCCAAGCGTTACTCCAAGCGACATCGCACCAGTGTCCCCCATAAAAAACCGCGCCGGATGAATATTAAACCACAAAAATGCCAATAGGGCGCCCACGATAACGCCGGTAAATGCCGCCAAATCATAATGTTCTTGAGTGAAGGCTAGGGCGCCCAAAGCGGCAAAAGCGAATAAAAGAACTCCGCCCGCAAGGCCGTCCAAACCGTCGGTTTCATTGGTAGAAAAAGCAGTGGCAACAATTATAAAAATAAAAATCGGCAAATACCAAAAGCCGACACTAAAATCCCCTAAAAATGGAATATAAAAAACATCAAAGCCAAGTTTGAAATAAAACCACCACGCGCCTATGGCCGCCACGGCAGTATAAAGAAAAATCTTATGTTTCATTGACAATCCCCCGCCCTTTGGACCTATCCGAAAAATACCAAGTAAATCATCGGCAAATCCTAAGATTGCCGAAAAAACTAAGGCGCCTAGCGGCAAAAATGTCTGTGAACGGCTTAAAAAATTAAAACGGTTGAAAATGCCGTCAAAAAACAAAGAAAATAACCAGAAGCCGATAGCTAAAACCAGGGTTGTCCCCCAAACCAAGATTCCACCCATAGTCGGCGTGCCTTCTTTGCTTCCATGAATTTTGGCAAAAATTGGAGCGCCCTCGGTTCTTATCTGCTTTCCAAGCCTATATTTAAACAAAAAATGCGTTAAAAGCGGAGTTAAAGAAAACGCCACCAAAAACGAAACTGAAGTTAAAATTAAAAGTCGTGTTATCTCGCTCATATGAATATTAGCATCGCACTTACCAGATATATGCCTCTCGTAACCAATTAATAAGTTTTTCCGATTCGCCAAAACGATCGGGAGATCCCAAAATTACCGTTATTACATTTTCTTCACTTCCAAAGTTTAGGCTGGAAATCAAAAGCATCAGCGAGCCGCCAGCGTTGTCGGTATAGCCAGTCTTACCGGCCACTACTTCGCTTATGTGTCTCAAAAGTTCATTGGTATTTTTAAGACGGTGTTCAATTTTTCCGTTATTAGAATAAACTACCATATTTTGGGTTTTTAAAATATCCAATATTTCCGGATAAGTATTTATTAGATAACTAAAAATTTTGGCCATATCAAGCGCGGAAGAATAATTTCCATCTTCATCTAGTCCGTCGGCATTTACAAAATTAGTATTTTTGAGGCCAAGATTGCTAGCCTTTTTATTCATCAGCAAAATGAAATCTATTCTATATTCGGCCAGCGCTGAAGCGGCATCATTTGAGGAACTAATAAGCATTATGGCTAGAAGAGATCTTACTGTTATTTCTTCGTTTAAATATAAGCCGCCTTGCGATCCTTCTCTTTTTATATTATCTTCGGAGATTTTAATTATATCGTTTAAATTGTAATTTTCCAAAACAACTATCGCCGTCATCAGTTTAGTAAGAGAGGCAATCGGCCGCCGAACTTCCATATTTTTATTGTAATAGATTCTTAGGGCATCAGGTCTCATAGCAACAGCCGCTTCCGCTTGGATTTCTAATGCCTGTATTGACCAATTTCTTTTTGGCAAAACGTTTTCCGAATCATCAAAAACAACTAGCTTCGGCGGCGCGAAATTTGTAAATGCCAATGGCGTTCCTTTAAGCTGAAATTTCGGCCCTTCGTCAGCGGTTGTTGGCCTGTCTTTAAACGGCGCGCCAAAAACCCAAATCAAAAAAGCGATACCCAAAACGGCAGACATTTTAAAATAAAAATTTTCAGTGGAGTCCATGTAGTATAAAAATAAATATAAATTATTTTCCGAAGCTTATGAAAGCGTTTTAGCATGGTTCCCCCGCAACTGCGGGGAATAAAACGCTTTCATCGGACAATGAGTCCCGCGCTGGCGGGACGAGCGCGCGAGAAAAATGATTTAAATTTTAATTTTTTAATTCGTTATAATTCGGCAAATCTTCTAACTTATTTAAACCCAAATGTTTTAAAAAATCAAAAGATACCTTGTAAATATAAGAGCGGCCGTCTTCCGGATTATTTTTTTTCTCTACAAGGCCGCGAATGGCCAAGTTCTGTAAAATAAAGCTGCAATTGACGCCGCGTAAATTTTCAATTACCGCGCGGCTTACTGGGCCGCGATAAGCAATAATCGCCAAAGTTTCCAAAGCGGCTTGGGATAGGTCTTCCTCAAAATCGCTCTTAATCAATTTTTTAACCGCTTCTTCCGATTCCGGCGCCGTTACCAGCTGAACTTTATTATCGGAAAAAACCAAACGAAAGCCGCGATTGTTTGTTTCGTAATCGCTTGCTAATATGTTTAATTCATTTTCCAGTTCTTTTTCAGGAATCTCTAAAATTTCTGATAATTTTTTAAAACCGATAGGATGTCCGGAAGTAAACAACAAACTTTCTATTATTGAAATAAGATTCATCCCGTTAGAAATTTAATAAAATTATAATTAACTAAATTATTATTAAGCAATTGTTTTTGCAATGCGATATTAAATGAGAAAAATAGATTTCTAACGGGATTCATAAATTATCGCTGACTTTTTTTACTTTAATCTCTCCGAATAATTTATCTTGGGAAATTTCTAAAACTCTTTTTCTAAAAAGCATTAAAATCGCAATAAACGCCAAAACAACATTAATCTTTTCTGCTTTTGAGGTCGAACCACTTGTGGTGAGCAAAGTCGAACCACTTGTGGTGAGCAAAGTCGAACCACTTGTGGTGAGCAAAGTCGAACCAGAAATTTCGTTAAATGACGCTTCGGCCGCCGTACTTACTCTGCCCATAAGTTCTTCAATTTTTTCTTCCAAACTCATTATTCTAACAAGGCCTTTTTCTTCCAATTTTTCAATCTGGGGCAGAGTCTTTAAAAATAGTTCGTAGATGTTTTTGAGATCTTCTATCGTAATACTTTTAGGCGGATAGAAGGTGGTTTGTAGGTTTAAAAAGTATTCTCTTGAAAAATAAGAATTGCGGCCCTTTGTCCATTTTCCCAGCATCTTCGCCATTGTTTTGATTTCCTGATACGCCTTTAACCGATTTTGCAGGTCTTTTATATCATCTTCTTCTTCAACGCTTAAAACAAGATTGGGCAAAAGCGAACGCGATTTTATAAGAATCAGGCGGCTTGCAACAACCAAAAAATCAGCAAGTATTCTTTGATACTCGCTAGATACATCGCTTTTTATTTTTTTTAGATATTCCAAAAACTGATCCGTAACCTGTGCCAAAGAAATTTCGCCTATGGCCATCTTTTTTTCTTCTATTAAAGAAATTAGAAGATCTAACGGACCGGTAAATTTTTCTAAACTGACTTTATATTCCATAATTTATTGCTAGAAAAAATAATTACATATTTATTCTCTAAGCGGGTTATGAGCGCGAAGCGGGCATGGTGTCCCGCGAAGCGGGACGAGCGAGCGCGAATCCCTGAGCGAGCACGCTGGGCGAGCGAGGAAAGCGAGAGAATAAATATGGAATTATTGTTGTATTTTGATTATTTTTTTACAGAAATATGTAATTCTTTTAACTGTTTTTCGTTAACTTCTGATGGTGCGCCCATCAGCAAATCTCTATCATCGCCGGTTTTGGGAAACGCAATAACTTCCCTAATTGACTGCTCATTCATTAAAATCATCATGAGCCGATCAAGCCCAAGCGCAATGCCCCCATGCGGTGGAGCGCCATATTCAAAAGCGCGAAGCATATGGCCAAAACGCGCCTCAATGTCTTTTTTCTCAACTCCTAAAACTTCAAACATTTTATTTTGCAATTCTCTTTTATGGATTCTGATGCTTCCACCGCCTATTTCACTGCCATTCAAAACCAAGTCATATGCTTTTGCTTTTAATTTTTCCGGATGAGTCATGTCGATATCAGCGGGTTTGCCCGCCAAAATTTCTTCGAAATTTCCGGCGGGCGCAGTAAACGGATGGTGCGATGAAACCCATTTTTTTTCGGTTTTGGAATATTCCAATAACGGCATATTCACTACCCAGGCGAAAGCCAATTCATCGGGATTATTTTTACCTGCCCCGTAGGGTCGCGAAGCGACTCCTTCGGGGTCTTCGCGCAAATCCGGTTTATCGGAATTATATCTTGCCATTACTTCATCATAATCCATTCTCGGAAACGGCTTCTTCCAAATTTTCTTTTCTGGAAAAATTGTTTCAACAAGTTTAATCATCATTCCTTCAATCAAATCCAAGACGTCGTCTTCCTCAACAAAACTCATTTCAACATCAAGCTGGGTAAATTCCGGCTGGCGGTCTCCCCTGCTATCTTCATCTCTAAAACAGCGAGCAATTTGAAAATATCTCTCCAAACCGGCGACCATTAAAAGCTGTTTGAATTGCTGGGGCGACTGGGGTAAAACATAAAAATTACCCGGGTGCTTTCTGGAAGGCACAACAAATTCCCGCGCTCCTTCGGGCGTGCCCTTGGTTAAATCCGGTGTTTCAACTTCTATAAATTTTTGTTCTTTTAGATAATTATTTAAAAATCTTAAAACTTCAGAGCGCTTCGTTAAGTTTTTCTGCATTTTTGGGTCGCGCAAATCAAGATAGCGATATTCCATCCGCAACTCCTCCCCTACTTTATCTTTTTCTCCAATTTCAAAAGGTGGAGTTTTGGCCTCATTTAAAACTTCCAGTTCTTCGGCGGCAAGTTCAATTTCGCCGGTTTCCAGTTTTGGGTTTTTCAGATTTTCCGGCCGCTCTTTTACCGTGCCTTCAATTGAAACAACCCACTCGGAGCGAAGCTGGTCGGCTTGTTTTCGCAAATCTTCGTTTCCTGCAAAAACAACCTGGAGCAAGCCGGAGCGGTCTCTTAAATCAATAAAAATAATCTTGCCGTGGTCGCGGCGCACATGAACCCAGCCGGAAACCTTAACCTTCTCTCCCACTTTTGAAATTGTTTCGTTTATAAATATGCGTTTCATCCCGTTAGAAATTTATTTAAATAAATAATGTTAATTTTTAATCAATATCCGACATTTGGCATATCCCGCAGACTAATATTTATAGATTTCTAACGGGATTCATAATAGACAAATTCTACCATATCAAATAATAAAAATTCAAATCGCTTGACAAAAAACCAAAAGATTGTAACATAGAACCCGTCGATAGTAGGTCCCTTCACAATTAAAGTTAAGGAGGCGGTAATGAATAAATTCACAGCGTATTTCTTTCTGTTTGTTACCCTACTTCTGCCAAATCTCACGCAAGCCAGCTCTTTTGATGCAAAAATCGAGTTTAGCAACGCTAAAAAACTTTGTCTCGCAAAGCTCGGGGAAGATAACCTAAATCAATGGGAAAAAATCACCCTTGAGGACGGTACAATCATTGTCTGTGGAAAAGGTGAGAAAACGCCGTGGAGTGAGACAACCGGCCCAGAAATTACGGTACTTACTGAAACCGGAGGTCGTACCTGCGCCTCAACGGCTTATAACCTCTCTGGAAATTTGCAGACCCTTGGCATATCTGCCGGAGAAACCGCGAGAACACTCATTGTCATTATGGGTAGTGTTCTTGAAAAGATGAAGGAAACCGGTAGGTATGATTACGAAATTACTGACGCGCTTTTCCGCCAAATAAACGAACTTCTGCCGTCTCTTGATTGGATAGTCAAAGACAGCGGCTGGTATATTTTGGGTGAAGCAGATAGTGCGCTCTCGCGGCTCTCATACATGGGACGTCTTTACGGCAAGCGTTACGGCATGCAAGTCATATCACTTTTCAACCAACTCATAGTAGATGGCAATGCGCGCTACCGAGATAACGAAGCGTGGTCGTTGTATTATAGAAAAGAAATCCTAAAGAATTTATACTATGCGATTAACGGCCTGATTCTTATTTCGGATACATTGCCGGACTGGGAAAAACCCACAAAACAGGAAATGAAAGAACTTGCCAAGACATACCTTGAGTTTATAAAAGCTTACCCAGAAAAACACGGCTGGCTTTCAAAAAAAGAAATAGAAGTATTGGCCGATACCGACCCAGACATTCTTGCGGAAATTAGGAAGCTGGAAACGAAACGTGAAGAGACGGCTAACCTGAAAAACGTTACGGAAGAAGCAGAAAAAGAGTGGCAGAAAAAACAACCGGACATCATTGATACCGTTGAAAATTAAATTTAAAAAAATAACCGCCTCGCAAGGCGGTTTATCTTATGTACCTAAACTATCAAGAAGCTTTCTTAACCAGCTCTCATCTTCGGCCTTCTTTTTGTTAAACAGTAGTTACTTCACCCTCTGTAAATTTTCTATCACAATTATCGCAAGCGGTTTTATCGCCCCCATATCCTTCCAAGTCCTCGTAGTCCATTTTTTCCTCCTTACCGCTCCTCAAACTGTCTGCCAACGATATTTTCCGGATGCTCTTTATTAAAAAGCTTTTCACTGTCACAAAGTAAATAAACATTCGCTATCCCAGCTTCAATCATCTTATCCCAACAATCCTTACAACACCACCAATGGCCCCAGAGATAAAGATCGGCATCGATCGTTTCATCAACTCTTTGTCGCTTAACATCTGCGATCGCCTTTGCTTCGCTGTGATTTTTAGGATGACAACCTTCACATAATTCGTAACCCTCGCCGCTCTTACAACCCAAAAGTACTCTCTGGCATTGATGCTTTTTATGATAATCGCTGCCGTTTGCTCCCATGCCAATCATTACATTGTTTTTAACAATAACCGCCGCTCCGGGCATCGTTTTATCCAGCGAATACCTTTTAGCAAACATCCGCACACACGCCATATATTTGTCATCGTCGGACACGTATCTTATTTCTTTTCCTTCAGGTAAATATGGATATTGAATTTTATTTTCCATTAGCTGATCCTTCTCATTGAAATAAAAAAGAACTAGTATTAAAATACTACAATATGACGACGTCTTGACACAATAAGAAATTTTGTGTCTTTATTTTTTTAACTCTGCTTCTATAAATTCGTCTAAATCGCCGTCTAAAACTTTTTCAACTTGGGAAGTTTCATAATCGGTGCGATGGTCTTTTACCATTTGATAAGGATGAAACACATAGGAACGGATTTGGGCACCCCATTCGGCTGATTTTTTAATTTTTTTAACTTTAGCTAATTCCACTTCTTCTTTCTTTATTTGTAGCGCGTGAAGCTTGGAAGCTAAAAGCTGCATGGCTTTATCGTGATTTTTCGATTGGGAACGTTCTGTTTGGACAGCCACGGCAATTCCGGTTGGTAAATGAGTAATTCTGACCGCTGTCTCGCGCTTATTTACGTTTTGCCCGCCGGCACCGGAAGATCGGAATGTATCAACTCTTAAGTCCTCTGTCTTTATATTAATATCTTTAGATTCAATTTCAGGCACTACTTCCAAAGCGGCAAAAGAAGTGTGGCGCAATTTATTTGGTGAAAATGGAGAAATCCTCACGAGGCGATGAACACCGGCTTCATTTTTTAAATACCCGTAAGCGTAAGAACCGCGCACTTCAATAGTGGCGCTTTTTACTCCGCCTTCTTCACCTAAAGATTCGCTAAGAATGCCGGATTCCCATCCTCGAGATTCCACAAACCGGCTGTACATTCTTAGTAACATCGATGCCCAATCTTGGGCATCGCGGCCTCCAACTCCTGCCGAAATTGTTAGAATGGCGTTATTTTTATCGTATTTTCCAGAAAGAAAAACTTGAAGTTCCGCTTTAGAAAATCTTGCTTCAAGAGCGGCAAATTTTTCCGCAGTTTCGTTTAAAAGTTTTTTGTCGGATTCTTTTTCTCCCAAAGTGGCAAGTTCCAAAATTTCAACGGCTTCGGTTTCAAAATCGCTCCAAGCGTGGATTTCTTTTTCAAGTTCCGAAATTTCTTTTTGAACCAATTTGGCTTTATCCTGATTTTTCCAAAAATCAGATTTTTCGGTTTCTTTTTTTAATTCTTCAATCCTGGATTTCTTTCCGGGTAAATCAAAGACGGTCCGCAGTAATGCGGGATTTAGTGAGTAATCCTTGAATTTTTTCTTTTAAGTTCTCTATCATATTGCAATTATATTATCACAAAATTGATAAAATTACAAATAATGGTTCGGCTTCTTTCAACTCCACTCAGAACAAGTTACTCACCACAAATAAAATCCCTCCCGCAATGCGGGAGGGATTTTATTTAAAATATCTTGTTATTACTTTGCCCAAATGACAAATGTGAAGAGTTTTTCACCGTTGCCGAGATTTCGCTCGTATAGAGAATTATTGCCTCGCGCGTCTTGTTTCACTGCCTTGCCCCAAGCTGACGGGTCGTTAAGGTCTATATCCTGACCGACAGTTGCGGGCTTACCATTGCCTCCGCCGTCAACTGAAAAAAGAGCTGTATCAAAGCCGTCTAGATGGGCGTAGATTTCTGCGAGCTCATCATAATCGTGCTGATTCGGATGTTGGTTGGTTGACGGATCACTGGTGTAATCCATGCAAGTGCCGAGATTGGGATTGTCAAAAATTTCATCCTGATGGTCAAGCCCCAAAGTGTGGCCGACTTCCTGGCACATGACTAAATTTCTCCATTCCGGAGTATTGTAGGTGGCAGTATTAAAATAAGAATCATTTACTTTTACCGCACCTTTAGTTATATGCTCGCCATTTACCCAAATCTGGGCAACGCCGAGCCAGCCATTAAATCCATATTTTTCACTGCACACTTCTACCCTGCCGGTGGTTGCCTTGCAGGTGCGCGGCTTTGTTTTGCCCAAATCAACAACGGTATCAAGAACGTCAGAAATACTCCAATCGCTTGCAGTTGTTGCAAGATAGCTGTCCCATGCCAAAGAAACATTATCGCCGAGTTTCAATGTGAACGGATTTGAAGTGCGCGCCCAGTGGTATCCATTCCAAGAATGAGTTGCGCTTACAACTGACACCGCAACAAAAACTGCCACAAGAACCGAAAAGACTATTACATATTTTCTTATATTCATAATAATTTATTTAATTTAATTACATAATAATATTAAAAAGAAAGACTGTCAAAAATGGGAAAGTCTAATCTTAGAGCCGCCCCTCGGAATCGAACCGAGGACCTACTGTTTACGAAACAGTTGCTCTACCACTGAGCTAGGGCGGCATAAGCGGGTAAGGAGAATCGGACTCCTGTCTCAACCTTGGGAAGGTCGTATACTACCATTGTACTATACCCGCCTTCGCCCTCCGAAGCTAAAGCTTCTGCGGGCTACGGCGGGCAAAGCCCGCTATAACCCATTTTAGCGAAGGAGGGTTCGTCCCGCCTCGGCGGGGCTTCGGTCGCACGCCGCCATAGCTTTGGCGACGGCGCGCGGACAAGCCCGCTAAGATCACGAAGGCGAGATTTTCAATTTTATTTACCGAAAAAATAATACCACCATTGTTTGTAATTAGGTAAGTTTGTGTTGCTAACGGGCGATGCGGAGATTGTTTCACTGCCCGACGACGTTGCGGCGGTCGGCAAAATGACAACAACTTTCTCACCTTCTTTTTTATAATTTAACCTCACCCGCGCTTCTTTTTCTAAATTTGAAGAGCTCTTATAATAATCGAGTAATTTATCCATATCTTCTTTTTGTTTATTAAGACTCATAATTTCCGCGTTGAGCCGATCCAGGTCTATTTTAACTTGATAGCGGTGATAAAGGTTCTGAAAAATACCGATAATTAACGCGATTGAAATCGGAACAAGAAAAATAAAAAATATCTTTGATTTTATAAGACGCTTATAAATTGAAATATTGTCTTTTTCTATTATTTTCATTATCCCCCACCCTTTGTGGATTTGCTTTATTAATTATAAATTTGTATAATTCAAGTCAACCGTTTTATTTATTAGATTTTTTAAGAGATAGTATAACTACTAAGCAATTATAATTATCCACAAAGGGTGGGGGATGGGCAATAAAAACAAAAAAATAGTTAATATGCTGTGGCTTATAATCACTATTTTAGCCGTTATTTCAATGGTGGCGTTTATGTTTATTCCTCTATTGAGATTTTAGCATTGAAATTGAACTGTTGACAAAGTTGTTATTTGTTGTTATTCTATTAAAGTAAATCGGGCCTTTTCAAGCACGGCCCATCATCAAGCAATGGGCCGTCTACGGACGGCCTGTTTCTATTCTCCGCTTCTAAACATTTTCAAATAAACATCGCTATCAAGCTCAACATGGCCGAAAACGCCTCTTTTTTTCTTACCCTTTTTCTGTTTTTCTAATAACTTCTTTTTTCTTGTTACGTCGCCGCCGTAAAGATATCCGGTTACATCTTTTCTCATAGCAGGAATGGTTTCCCGCGCGATTACTTTTCCGCCTATTGCCGCCTGAAGCGCCACGGCAAAATTTTGTTTTGGGACAATTTCCTTAAGTTTTTTTACTAATTCGCTTCCCTCACGATAAGCCCTTTCTTTTGGCACAATTTTTGAAAAAGCTTCAACCGGCTTATCGGCGATAAGAATCTGCAGTTTAATTAAGTTACCCTTCTTAAATCCCAAAAGTTCATAATTCATTGAAGCATAACCCTCGGAAACACTCTTCAGCCGGTCATGAAAATCAACAAGAATCTCCGAAAGAGGCATTTCAAAGTTCAACATTAAATGGTCTAAGCCCAAATAATCGGTGTGGTTGTAAATACTGCGAAAATTCCCCGTAAGTTTCATCACATTTCCCAAATATTTTGTCGGCAAAAGTATTCCCAATTTAACCCACGGCTCTTCAACTGACTCAATAAATGAAGAGTCGGGCCAATCGGCTGGTGTGAAGATTTCTTTAACTCCGCCTTTCCTGTCTATTATCCTATAAGAAACAGTAGGGGTAGTTATCACCACGCTTATGCTATGTTCCCGTTTAAGCCGCTCGGCGGTAATATCAAGGTGAAGCATGCCCAAAAAACCGACTCGGAAACCGCGCCCTAGCGCTTCCTGCGTTTCCGGCTCATAGTGAAGCGCGGCGTCGTTTAACTTAAGTTTTGAGAGCGCGTCTTTTAATAAATCAAAATCGTCGGCAGATTCGGGATAAAAACTCGCCCAAACCATAGGTTGTGGTTCGGTGTATCCGGAAAGCGGCTCCGCACTGGCATCGGAAGCCAAAGTATCACCTACCCTGATAAGTTGGGTATTTTTAAGGCCCGTGGCGATATAGCCGATTTCTCCCGATAATAGCTTTTCCGATGGCGTAAGCTCCGGCTTAAATATGCCGACTTCAATGATTTGGGCTTTAGACTTTGTCGCTAAAGCATGAATCAATTGTTGTTTTGAAATTTCGCCCTCAATCACTCTAATATAAGCGACAACTCCTTTATAAGCATCAAAATGGGAATCAAAAACCAATGCCCTGAAAGGTTTTACTGAATTAATTTCTGGCGCAGGAAATTCTGTAACAACTTTTTCTAAGATTTTATCAACATTACGGCCGGTTTTTGCCGAAACCATTAAAATCTCCTCCGGTTTTTGATCTGTTAGTTTGGCGACTTCTTGTTTTAAACTTTCCAACTTTTCCGTATCGTTCACAAGGTCAACTTTATTTATTACGCCGATAATTTTTAAATTTTCTTTCTTAGCCAAATGAAGGTTGGCCAATGTCTGTGCTTGAATGCCTTGGGTTGCGTCAACTAAAAGAATCGCGCCTTCAACAGCCGCGAGCGCTCTTGAAACTTCGTAAGTAAAATCAATATGGCCCGGAGTATCAATCAAATTCAAAACAAATTCTTGTTCTGAATTTGCAATTTCTAATTTCGAATTTCTAATTTCTAAACCGTTTTGGTTATTAGAATTTGAGATTTGGGATTTGTTTAGAGATTCGGATTTAGGATTTATAGATTTCGCATGGTATATCATGCGGACCGGCTGCATTTTTATGGTGATTCCTCTTTCCCTTTCCAGATCCATTTGGTCTAAAAATTGCTCTCTCATTTTTCTTTGCGTAATAGTTTGGGTCAATTCCAAAAGCCGATCCGCAAGAGTGGACTTTCCGTGATCTATATGCGCGATAATGACAAAATTACGTATATTCATTAACTTTGGTATTCTTTCTTTATAGACTGTAATTCTTGCTATAGCAAGAATTAGTGACCTTAATTAAATTAGGTCAAATTGTTTACGCAATTGATATTCTCTGTTTCCTACATTTTCTGTAATTATAACATCAAGCCAAAAATCTGAAAGGTTAAACGCACTTTTAATAAGAATAACTTCTTCTTCGCAAGGAAATGGCGTCACCCAAATGCTGTCTTGAAGTTTTATTAAACCCAAATCTTTTAATTTTTGGCGCAACGCTTCGCGTGCCAGTTTTTTACGTTCAGGGATATCAAAAATAACCAGGCGCCATTTTTTATCCCAAACATCGGGTTTTATCAGCGACAGGTTGTCAAAATCAAATTTTTTAAGATAATTTTTTCCTTTTTCGGTAATTTTGGCAACAATAACATTATTCTTTTCTATATATTGAATTCTATCTTGTGTTTTCAGATACAACAAAGCGCGTCGTAATTTCAATCTTTTATATCGCTTTAATTCTTTTGGTATTTCTTTTAGAAACCTTCTTGTTCCGGATGGCGAAGATAAAATTAATAAAATTGCCCCGCCAATTACAAGGTATTTCAAAATGTCTTTTATAATTATCTCTTTTTTCATTATATTTTCTATTTTTATTATAGTATGTAGTTTTTGCTATAGCAAGTTTTAGTGTTCTTAGTAGTAACTACTAATTAAAAGGTAAAAATAAAAGCGCGTTGCCGCGCTGAAGAACAGATTTTGATAAAAAAAACCCCACACCTAATATGAGTGTGGGATACAAAAAATATTAAATTACTTTTATTCTTGATCGCTTGTTGATAGCCGTTGCCCGAAGATACAAACACAAGCCGATAGGATTAAAGTAAAAAGAGATATTGGCCAAACTAAGATATTAATCAAAAATAGCAAACCAAGTTTTAATTGGAAGATTACATTAAAACCATTAATCGCAAACTCATCGTCTACATCAGCTAATACGACGGTAATAGATGATAAACTAAAAATAAAAACTGATTTTTCACTAGTGATAATAATACTAATTTCGCCTTTATCCAATGACTTTTTTAAAACCAACATCTTTGTAAAGAAACAAGCAAAAATAAAAGCAATTACGAATCCCACCGATAGATACCATTCTAAATAACCCATCTGCCCCTCCTTGGGTGCTTAAAAGTTATAGACAAGAATTAAGCTTAATGTACCATATTTAATACTGATCGTCAAGGGATTCGCCGGCCGGTACCAGTTCAGGCTTTTTAATGCCATGCCAATTTAAAAGCGTCGCGGGCATATTAAGCATCAGCATTTCTTCGGATTTTAAAATAAACGCAGTTACTAAGTATCCAGATACCGCCATAATAAATGCCCCGAAAGTCTGAAAAAATAATCCGAAAACGGTACCGGTATTAAAAATATTGTTAAAGATATTCAGCCCGGCATAAGCCAGAATAATGCTAACGGCGCTGGCAATAATAATTTTAAAAACCGATTTTTTTATTTCCGAAATTCCGAAATCGCCGACATGACGCTTTAAATCAATCCAGTGCCAAATAATATTTATAATCGAAGCGGTGGTAATTGCAAGCGGCAGTCCTAAAATAGCCGCGCCGCTAATATTGCCCACTTTCAGAAAACTCGCCAAAATGTTGCCTAATAAGGGAATTTTTATAAAAGCGATTACGAATAAAAAACTTAAAAATACGCTTACTGCCATAGAAACAACATTTATAAAAACCGGGGTTTTGGTGTTGTGAAAAACAAAAAAAGCGCGGGTAAAAAGCGGTAATAGAGCCGCGGCAAAAATTCCAAAAGAAAAAAGTCCTAAAACCGCGGCGGTAAGCCGCGTCGCATCCCAGTCAAACTGTCCGGTGCCTAAAATTATCCTTACAATTTGAGCTCTAAAAACAAAAAATAAAAGAGAAAGAGGAATAATAATAAAAAGAGTTTGACGTACGGCAAGAGAAAATCTTTTTAAAAACAAATCTTTTTTGCCTTGCGCGTAGGCAATGCTCATCGCCGGAAAAGCGGCTGTAGAAAATGCTACTCCAAAAATCCCTATCGGAACAAAGCGGAGATTATCGGCAAAGTTAAATATCGCGATACTTCCGGTTGAAATAACGGAGGCAATAGCCGTCATTACTATGCTGTTAACCTGCAAAGCCGCAAGACTTACGGTTCTGGGCAACCACAGTTTCGCGGTTTTAATTAAACCTGCATCTTTAAGATTAAGACCCTTAAAAGGTCTAAAACCAATACTATAGAGAGACGGCAGTTGAATCAATAAATGTAATAATGCTCCCAAAACAACGCCGTAAGCCAGACCCCAAATCCCGAATTTTGGCGTTAAAAATACAATGCCAAAAATGATTCCTAAATTATAAAAAATAGGGGCAAGCGATGTAATAAGAAACCGGGAGAATGCCTGAAGAAGAGCCGAAGCAAATGCCGAAATTCCCAATAAGAGCGGGCTTAAAAACAATACGCGGCTTATTTTTACCGTAATATCATGAGAGGCTTTATCAAAGCCGGGCGCTACAAGATAAATCAGAAAAGGAGCAAATAAAACCAATAACGCGGAAAATAATATTAGCGCCATAAGCAAAACATTAAGAATGTTGCCGGAAAACCGCCAAGCCTCATCTTTATCTTTTGTTGAATATTCATAAAAAACCGGCAAAAAAACAGAGGAAATTATACCTACGATTAAAAGATTATAAACCAGGTCGGGAATTTTAAAAGCGGCATAATAAATATCAAGCGTTCTTGTCGCTCCGAATTGGCCGGCCAGCATCCGATCGCGCCAAAGGCCAAAAAGGCGGCTGACTAAGCCAAAAGCGGCAATCGTTAAGGCAGCCGAAGATATTTTTTCCGACCTATTATTTAAAAATTTTCCTATGACTGCAAACATTACCGCTATATGATAACTTAAATAATACTAAAAATGAACACCACCCTTGCATGCAAGGGTGGTGTTCTATTGATCTTATTTACCCGCCTAAATTTTGCGAAAGCAAAACTTTGGCAGGTGAAAGGAAACTATAAGCCGGATTCTGTCCCCGCAACTGCGGGGGACGATTATCTATCTGAGCTCTGCATTGCTGCCGAGCTTTAGCCCTCATAACGAGGTTGCACCCAGTAAGGATTTAGCCGTTTCACTTCCATATTTCTATGGAATTCACCCTGCAAATGCGGGGTGCCTTGCGCCTTTCGGCGCCCGGCGTCGCTGTTCGCACCTCTCGCGTTATTTATTTCGCGGCGGGTCGTTAACCCGTACGCTTTTCCCCCGCAACTGCGGGGTGGTGTCCGGACTTTCCTCCCCTCGATAAACTCAGGGCAATCGTCCGTTTCCTTAATTAAATTCTTAAGACCAACGCTTCCTTTAGGGAAGCGTTTTAATGCTATCAAATTTTTAGTGTTTTGTCAATATTATAAAAAATGAGCCGCGTCATAAAGACTGCGGCCCTAAAACTAAAGATTGAAATCTTATTTACGCTTACATAATGTAAGTACAGTCGTCAAAACGACTACAGCAACTAACTGAGACCATGAATTGTCTAGAGCCAAAACCCACCGTTCTTTTCCTGTGATTGCCTCATAAAGGAAGTTACTCGATATCATTCCCAGAAAAACAACGATAGAAGTTACCCACAATTCACCTGTCTTAAACTTAACCATCGTCCACTCCCCTCTCGAATTGTGTGGAACAATTGGAAAATGACCCCATGCCACTTCCCAAGTCTTAATTTTTATATTATCAATTTTCGGCGTAAAAGTCAATAGAGCGTTGCATTTCTAAAGTCTATCTTCTATGAAACCCCAGATCGGCAGGGTTGTCGTCGCCGGAAATATATTCTATTTTTCCGCCTTGTTCTTCAAATATTTTTCTTAAACGCGATACTGATTTTATCAACCTTTTAGTTTTTAACGGTAGCTTGTCTTTATTCATATATCCTTTGGACCAATAATTTATTACCAGTTTGCTGTCACCGAAAATTTTTTTAATTTCTTCCTTAGCCGCTATTTTTAAGGCGTGATAACAAGCCAATAGTTCGCCATAGTTATTGGAAACATCTTGCAATATAAAATGACCGGCTTTATCCAGGTGTTTCTTAAATTTCTTTTCTGATAGTAAATTACTGCCGTTTTCATCAGTAACGCTAATCTCAACGCCGAGCCCCCTTCCGGTACCGGAATCAAAATAAATACCGGATTTTAATTTTTTCCTAAAACCATAAATAGCTCCCGCTTTTAGCCACTCTTCCGCTTCTTTAAGTGTTTTAAAACCTTTAAATCTTGAATTTATTTCTCCGTGAATTATTTTTTCGCACTCTTTCCAATTTTCGGTTATTCCTTTTTTGTTGCTCCGAGGCACAAAATAAGCATAGTATTTGCGTTTTTCCATAATCAGATATTAGTAGGTTATCAGCTTAACAAAAAGTTCATAAGTAGCGCGGGCGTCGTCTAGAGCCCTGTGAGCGCGCGCCCGATTAATGCCAAAATATTTAGTAAGTTCGTCCAAACTAAATTTTTCTATTCCCGGGACATTTCGCAGTTTTGAGTAAGCTAAAGAAACCGTGTCAAAACCCTGATAATAAAACTTTCCCGATTCAAATTTCATACTGGGCAATAAACCATTTTCAAAAAGCGACCGGTGGAGCCACAGCCAGTCAACACTCAAATTATGGCCGACTAAAACTTTATTGGAAGTTTTTTCCAAAAACATTTGAAGAGCCGGATTAATTTCTAAAGCGTCGGCCCATTCGACGTCGTTATATCCGTTAATCGCAAGAGACTCCGGATCGGCTTTATTCAAATATTTAGGTTTTATTTTAACAGACCATTCTTCCAATACTTCCAGACTTTCATGACTTACCGTAATAACTGCCATTTCTATTATTTCGCTGTCAAAACCAAGGCCGGTCGTTTCAAAATCAATAAAAGCCAAATCAAAATTTCTCATTTGTTATGTTTAATTTTTTTCCGTACTGCCACAGCCAATCTTTACTTTAAATTTGCCCGTTTGGGGTTCTAACTCCATTTCCAGAAAAATTTCTTTACCTATTGGATCGCACTCGGCGCCTTGCTGTTTGTTAAAAAAATTTATTAAAGCCCCTCCATCGTATTTATCCGGAATAATGGCAATTTTATAAGCATTTTTAATTCCGATTAATGATTTTATGCGCACCACTGTTTCCGCCGGCGTCGTAATTCCTTGAATAATAAAATCATCAACATTCATTTTTTGAGCCAACTCTTGATCTTCCGGCCGACCCCTATGGGAGTTGATCGCTACCGGAATTTTAGCCAGCTCTTCGTCCGCCTGCATTTTGGCAATAAGCTCAAAGCCGGTCATTTTAGGCATAGTGATACCGGTGAAAACTACGTCGGGAGTATTACCGGATTTTATAATATCCCACGCCTCTTGACCATCATGTGCCGTAAAAACTTCAAATCCTTCATCTCTAAAATTTTTTGCATAAATCCCTAGAATAAACTCATCGTCATCAACTATTAAAATCTTCTTTGATTGGTTGTTCATATATCTTGAGAGCTAATTTTAATGTTTTGAATAACTCCGAAAGCAATAAATGTTGTAATTAAATTTGAGCCGCCGTAACTTAAAAACGGCAAGGGAATACCGGTTACCGGTATAAAACCTATGTTCATTCCAATGTTAATAGATATGTGACTTAAAAGCAAAATCATAAATCCCGCGATAAAAAGGCGGGCAAAATTAGTTTCGGCATTAAATCCAATAATAAAAAGCCGCCAAAAAATTATCGTCCACAGGATTAATAAAAAAGATACGCCAAGAAACCCCCATTCCTCGGCAATGGTAGCGAAAATAAAGTCTGTATGCTGTTCCGGCAAAAAATTCAGCTGCGACTGGCTGCCATGCCCCAACCCTTTGCCCCAAAATCCTCCCGATCCGACGGCAATAATGGATTGTAAAACATTATAGCCGCTTCCCAAGGGATCGTTTTGGGGTTTTAAAAAAGTTGTAATCCGCGATTTTTGATAATCTTCCAAAAAAAATTGCCAAGCCGAACCTGTCAAAATCAAAAAAATTAAAAATAACGCCAGAAGATGCCGCACTCTTATTCCGGAAACAAACATAATGCCGGCCCATATCGCGATCATCAAAACCGCCGATCCCAAATCCGGCTGAAGCAAAACTAAAATTACGGGAATTAAAACATAAATACCGGAAATGATAATGTGCCTAAAAAGTCCGAAATCAACATGCCGGCTTGAAAAATATTTCGCCAAAAGCGCGATTAAAATAAATTTTGTTATTTCTACGGGTTCAAAACCTAATTTGCCGCCTTCGCCGAACCTAAACCATGAGGTTGAACCCCTGATTTGGCTTCCAAAAAAAAGAAGTAGAATTAAAAGTGCAACGGACAAAGCATAAAGAGACAAGACCACAACCGGATAATTTCTTAAAAAACGGTAATCCGTAAAACCGAATAAAAAAAGCAAAGATAAACCGAGAAAACTAAAAATTAGCTGTTTTTTAAAAACACTGAAGGTGCCCGTTCTGGCTTGAGAAGTAGAGGCAATGCTTAAAAGGCCGATGGCTAAAAGCAGGATAATGGCACCGATTAAAATCCAATCGAATTTTTTTAAAGCCTGAAACATGTCATTGTCCGAGCAGTTCCGGCCGATTAAAAAGATTAGTTGAAATGCTCAGGTCAACCGAAGTTGGAATGCCGGAAAATGGAGAAAACCAAGGCATGCTAAAAGGCCGACGTTCTTTTGATTTGAGATTCTCAAAAATTGTTGAATTAACTGCAATGGGAAGATTGCCCCTGCCAAAAAGTACGGCTGAAACATAAACTTTACTTAGGTCGTAAGAAGTGCCATTAAATGCCGTAGCATTAACTTCATAAAATTTTCCGGAACCGGCCTTTCCTTGGCCGTAAAAAATGTTGCTAACCGTCAAATCAATGCTTTTAAAATCTTTAACTTCCCGCCATGTCGGCTCGCCGAGTTGAAGTTTAACTGAAACTGGCGCCTTTAAAAGTTCAATTCCGGCTTCTATAAGGTACTTTGACTCCCCCGGCCAAATAAACGACTCGCCGGGTTTGTTTGAGAGCAAATTTCCGCTGGCATCGTATAAATAAAAAGTATAAGTGAAAAAACTCGCGCCGAAACCGGTGTTAGGATTGCGTATTTTAGCTCCGATGGAATACAGGTCTTGGCCCGAAACAAACACTTGTGACCAAATTATTTCAACCGGATCTACGACAGGTGCAGGTGGCGGAGGCGGCACGGGTGTGGGCCGCACTAAAAAATAAATCCCCGTTCCGACACCGGAAAAAATCGCTAAGTAAATAACAGCAATAAATATTCTTTTAAATATTCGTCGACGATCGTTCATATAATTATATTATAGCAATATTAAAGAAAAATTAAAACTAAACCCCGCCCTTCAGCTGAAGGGCGGGGTTTTTATTAACCCCATTGTCCCGGCGATAACTACTTTCCCCGACCATCGAGGGCCGAGTATCATCGTCGACACGGTGTTTCACTTCTCTGTTCGGAATGGGAAGAGGTGGTACCACCGCGCTGTTGTCACCAGGACAACGGGGTTAATGGTGAGCTTTGTCGAACCATTAATTTCAGGTTTCAAAATTAAAAACTCATGCTCATATAAGGGATGAGTAGATTTCGCTTTATTAGTACGACTTGGCTCAACGCGTTACCGCGCTTACACCTGTCGCCTATCAACCTCGTAATCTTCGAGGAAGCTCTTGGGACTTTCGTCCCATCGATACCTAATCTTGGAGATTGCTTCGCGCTTAGATGCTTTCAGCGCTTATCAATTCGGAACGTAGTTACCCGGCGATGCCCTTGGCAGGACAGCCGGTACGCCAGAGGTTCCGTCATCTCGGTCCTCTCGTACTAGAGATGACGCTCCTCAAGTATCAACGCCTGCAGCAGATAGAGACCAACCTGTCTCGCGCATGTTTTCACTTATTACTAAGTGCATTGGACTATACCTTCACCTCGCGATTGCGAGGGACCGACGTGTAGTCTCTACGGGGTTAACGCACGAATTTTTCTTTTCTTTGAATAATTTAATTTCCTGAAATTATCCACTAATGTTATTAACACTTCAAAATCTTTTTTATTTTTAACTTTTTTCTTTACTTCGATAATTTTTTTCATCAATAGAACTTGTTTTTTCTTAAGTAGAACATAGGGTTCTACCGCATTAAGAAACTCTGTGATTTCGTCAAGTCTACCAATAATATATTCTGTAATTCCGTCTTTTCTATGTCTAATATATCCCGCTCCTATTAACGTACAGATTTTTTCGAAGTTATCGTTTTTCTTTGATTGAAATAAAACAATATAAGGGGCTATTTGATAACCATACTTATATGTTTTATTAACTTTTGCTTGGACATAAATACTGCCATCAGCATCTAAAAATCCAGCAAAATAAGATTTTTGTGTTAACGAAAGATTATTCATAGCACAACTTCCCTCGGTATTATCCTAACATACGACAGTTTGTCTTACGAGTAGGACTTCACCGATATGAGTCGATTTGTCAATCACGATTACTCGTGAAAGCCGCTGCGAATTTGATGTCTATTACCTCGGATTCAAACTGTTAAAAAACCGAATTTTATGATTCAAGTTTCATAATTCAGTTGCTTAACGGTTTGAACCCAGCTCACGTACCTTTTTAATTGGCGAACAGCCAAACCCTTGGGACATTCTCCAGCCCCAGGATAAGATGAGCCGACATCGAGGTGCCGAACCGCTTCGTCGATATGGACTCTTGGAAGCGACTAGCCTGTTATCCCCGGGGTAGCTTTTATCCGATGATTGTTTACGTTTCTACGAACCATAAACAGTTCACTAATCCCTGCTTTCGCATCTGCGCGGCATGTACGCCTTGCAGTTAAGCCGGCTTTTGGATTTGCCCTATCACTTCGATTTCCATCCGAAGTTAGCCGACCTTAATGGACTCCTCCGTTACAATTTTGGAGGATAGCGCCCCACTAAAACTGCCCACCAAGCACTGTTCCGACTCGTTTTTTCCGCGTCGGTTAGATTATAAAGTTTTAAAGAAAGGTATTTCACTGACGGCTCCATCCCGCCCAAAAGCGGGATCTCAAAGCCTCCCTTCTATGCTACGCATCAAAACTCTATAGCCAATACTAAGTTGCAGTAAAGCTCCCGGGGTCTTTTCGTCTTGCTGCAGGTACCCAGCGTCTTCGCTGGACTCGCAATTTCACCGAGCTCGTGGTTGAGACAGTTCCCCAGTCGTTACGCCTTTCGTGCACGTCTGAACTTACCAGACAAGGAATTACGCTACCTTAGAACG
>JACPLW010000013.1 GCA_016186325.1 Parcubacteria group bacterium
GCCGCGACGGATGAATCAACGCCGCCACTCATTGCTATAAACACCCTTCGACTACGCTCGGGATAAACTTTTTTCTTTTCTTGACTTTTCATAATTAAAATATTGTAGTATATAAATTATCTTTAATCAATAAAATAAAAAATCTCATAGTAAATGTAAAACCCCCGTTTCGTGGGGGTTTATTAATTCTTAGCAAGTACTGTAGTCGCAACTGCTGCAGCGAGTACAGCCTTCTTGATAAATAATGGTATTCTGTTTGCACTTGGGACAACGATTACCGCTAAATCCAACGCTTTCTTCGTGTTTTTGATCGAAAACGGATTTTTCTTCCGATTTCTCAATATCAGAAACAAAACCAAAGCGCACAAGATAAACATCAATTGCTTTGCTGATGCCGTCGGCAAGTGAAGTAACTTTGTCTTTACCGAAGCCGGAAACTCGGCTTCCACCAATTCCTTTAAGCTGGTCCTTAAGCTGAACTAGCCTCTCCACGGCCGATTTCGGAGAATCGAGCCGCAAAAATGACGAAGCCAGACGTCCGATTGCTTCGGCATCGGCTGCGGCATCGGTACCGGCTTTGGCAACATTGACAAAAAGTTCAAATGGCTCGCTCGAGCCGGCCTCCGAATCAAAATTAATGGTGATGAAAGCAGCGCCATCAGGCGTATCCATTCTGATTGTTGAACCTAAAACCAATTTGGGACGCGATTTGATGAAATCTCGCGATTTTTTACTTTCGTCTTTTTTCCCAACGCCAACAGATAAGACTCCGCCTTTGCAACCATCGCGAAAAACGGTAACACCAAGACAACCGAGTTCGTAAGCCATCCAATAAGCCTTCTCGATATCGGCCGGAGTGGCCGAATTCGGAAGATTGATGGTTTTAGAAACTCCATTATCGGTGTTTTTCTGGAAAGCCGCCTGAATTCTTACGTGCCATTCTGGCGCAATTTCGTGAGTAGTGACAAAAACTTTTTTAACCTCTTCCGGAATTCCATCTAAATCGCCGATATGGCCTCGATTTTTCACCTCGTCCATAAGAGTCTGGGAATAAAAACCCCGTTCCTTGGCAACTTCAATAAATCTCTTAAATCCCGGCTGAATACGATGAAGAATTCTGTCTTCGAACCGATGGATTTCGGTTAATCCGAAATAAGGTTCAACTCCTCCGGAACATCCAGCAAGAATCCTAATCTCTCCAGTCGGAGCAATAGTTGTAACCGTGCAGTTCCTTATAGGTTCCTCGTCTTTATAAATGCTTTGATCCCAGAGAGGAAACGGTCCTCGTTTGACGGCTAAACGTCTTGATTCGCGATGGCCCATTTTATTGACAAAAGCAGAAACTTCTTCCGCCATCCGACAAGCGTCATCAGACGCATATGGCACATCAAGATATGCCAGCATATCTGCCCAACCCATCACTCCAAGACCTATGCGCCGAATTTTATGAGCCAAATCAGTGATTTGAGGTAGTGGGTAAGGATTTAGCTCAATTACGTTGTCTAAAAAGTGAACCGCCAATTCGGTCGATTTTTTCAGGTTTTCCCAATCGACTAGATAACCGGAACCTTCTTTATAAACGAAATTTGCGAGATTAAGCGAACCAAGATTGCAAACGTCAAAATCAAACAGCGGCTGCTCTCCGCAGGGATTAGTGGCATTAATGGTCTTAAGAGCCGGAATCGGATTTGCCCGTCCGGCGTTAGTTCGATCAATAAACCACAATCCGGGATCGCCAGTTTCCCACGCCATATTCACAATCATTTCGAAAACTTCCCTAGCCTTAAGTCGTCCGACAACTTTTCCATCTTGAGGATCAATCAAATCGTATTCGGTGTTTTCACGGACTGCCTTCATAAATACATCGGTTGCTGCGACAGAAATATTAAAGTTAGCAATCTGGGTCGCTAAAAGGGATTTTCTAAGCAGTTCTAATGCATAACTGCTGTACAGATATTCTTTGATTCCTTCATAAGTAGCTTTGTTTTTTCCAGTCAAAGTGCTTTTGCTTCGGATAAAATCCAAAATATCCGGATGGTGAACATTCATAACCGCCATATTGGCGCCTCGACGCATACCGCCCTGCTTAACATGTTCGGTAGAAGTATTGAATACTTCAAGGAAAGAAAGCGGGCCGGAAGAACGGCCGCGAGTCGACTTTACTAATGCGTTTTTCGGACGCAGTGAAGAAAACGAGAATCCGGTTCCACCGCCAGATTTGTGGATTATCGCCTGCCACTTAATGGCGTCGTATATTTCATCCATGGAATCTTCAATCGGTAGAACAAAACACGCGGAAAATTGTAGTCCATTACCGGTACCGGCGTTGTAAATCGTCGGAGCGTTAGGGAAGAATTTTCGTTCGGCCATAAGACTATAAAATTCCCTAGCTAAAGCGATGATTTCTTCTTCAGAGTGGCCGAATTTCTTATCAGCCGAGGCGATGAAATAAGCGACTCGCCAACACATCCCTTCTACGGTTTCCGTAACTTGTCCGTCTTTGTCTCGCCTCAAATATCGTTCGTTGATAAGCTTTATAGCATCTTCAGTCCATTCACACTTAACCAAGTCGTCCGGCATAACCGCAATAGTAACCTTCTTTTGCTGTATCATTCTCGCCTCCATTTTTATGCTGTAAAAGATCTAAAAAGTAAAAAAAGTATAGCATAAAGAAATTTTTGGTCAAAATCGTAAAACTGTGGACAAATCATCGTGAAACATATAACATGGAACACGCAACATGAAACGCAAAAATATTTATGTTACATGTTACGTGTTGCGTGAAACTATGTTATCAATAAACGACTTACAAAATGGAACATACATCGTTTACGAAAATGCGCCTTACCAGGTTTTGGAAGTGCGCCATCTTCATATAGGGCGCGGCGGTTCCAGTATTCAAACCAAGCTTAAAAATTTAAAAACCGGCCAGGTTTTGGCGCGCAATTTCAAACCGGCCGATATGTTTGAAGAAGCCGATGTTGAAAAAAGAAAAGTAAAATATTTATATAATCATCGAGACGAATACTGGTTTGCGGAAGAAAAAAACGAGAAAAACAGGTTTATAATCAAAGTTGACGTGCTGGGAGATATAATTCATTTTCTTAAACCAAATACAATGGTTGAAGCGCTTAATTTCAAAGGAGAAATCTTAACTATTACTCTGCCTATTAAAATGGATTTTAAAGTTATCGAAGCGCCTCCGGCCACGCGCGGCAACACGGCCCAGGGCGGCACCAAAACCGTCACCATAGAAACCGGCGCTCAAATAGTAGTCCCCTTGTTTGTGAGCGAAGGAGACATAATTCGCATCAACACTCAAACGGGAGAATACGTGGAAAGAGTAGAAAAAGGGAAATAAAAATTAAAAATTTAACATGTTAAGAACCGATCGGAAATTAAGTTGTCGAATTTTAATTTTCTATTATATCCCCTATGTTTTCGGTATTGTCTCTTCCAAGATTTTTTTTAGTCCTTCTGTGTCAACGGTTTTTCTTTCCCGTTTTGTTTTCTGTAGCGGCGGCATAGTTCTTAAAGGGAAAGAAGATACCGATTTGTTTCCCTCTCTTCCTTTTTCACGCGTTTTTATAAAACAATCTTTGCAATAAACCGGTCTTTTGCCATCCGGCTTAAAGGGCAACACCGTTCCTTTTTTGCAGAGTTCACAAAATGCTTTAAAAGACTGTACTGTTCCCTGTCTAACAGGGTCGGACGATATTCCCACCCTTGGCGCGACAGATTTAAACTCCGGCTTTTTTAATTCCGGCAAAAAACCTGTTTCATCAGCTATTTTAACGCCGGATGCTATTCCTATTTGTTTTTCAACATCGGCAATAGGCGTTCCATACATTTTTCTTGAATATTCTATAATTTCATCTACATAGGAAATTTCCGGTTTAGGCGATGGAGCAAGAGTGATGGCCGAAAAAGGTCGCGAAGGAACGCCGTCAATCATCAGGCGCAAGTAAATATTATAATTGGGCAGGTTTAAAAGATCTTGCGCAATAATGTTCGGCCCAAATTGTTTTTCTTCTAAAAATTCCACATCCTCGGCGCCGGTTCTAAAAGCGACAAATGTTCCAACGTTGCCAAAAACCGCGTCTTTGACCGTAACGTTTTGATCATGAACCAGTTGACCTATATACTGGTTGGTAATAATAAGATTTAAATGATATTTGCGAGCTTCCGATAAAATAGCGGCAAACGCGTCGGTCACAAAGTTTTGAAATTCGTCAACATAAAGATAAAAGTCCTGGCGGTCTTCTTCCAAAATGTCAACCCGGCTCATAGCAGCCAGCTGCATTTTAGTTATAAGCATGCCGCCTAAAAGTTTTGAATTATCCTCGCCGATCCGACCCTTAGACAAGTTAATTATAATGATTTTTCTTTCATCCATTGCTTTTCTAAAATCAAAAGATGAATGCGGCTGGCCGATAATATTTCTAATGATGGTGGCCGAACTAAATTGGCCGATTTTATTTTGAATTGCGGCCGTTGCTTCCTGTTCATAGCGCTGCTGGTATTGAGCGTATTCTTGAGTCCAAAATGTTTTGATAATCGGGTCGGTAAGCTGATCAACCACCGATTTTCGAAAAATCTTATCGGAAAACATTCTATTAACGCCCAAAAGCGTTGAGCCCGGAATTTCAAGAAGGGCTAAAATAGTGTTGTTCAATATATATTCCATTCTTGCCGACCAAACATCCGGCCAGATTTTTTTAAAAACTCCCATAAGGCCCGAAGCGACAAGATGGCGCACTTCAGGTTTAACTTTTTCAATAGCGTTAAAAGCAATGGGATACTCCAAGTCCGCGGGATTGAAATAAATTACATCTTTGACTCTTTCTTTAGGAACATACCGCAACAGGCTTTCTGCCATGTCGCCGTGGGGATCAATAAAACTAATGCCGTGACCGGTTAAAATATCGGAAATCATCATATTCATTAATAGGGTGGTTTTTCCGGTACCGGTTTGGCCGATGATATACATATGGCGCCGCCTGTCGTCGGTTTTAATACCAAATTTCCTTCGCTGATTGCGAAAGGTTGTTTCGGCAAAAAATGTTATTTCGCTGTTACTCATAATAATGATTTGACTTATATCGATATCGGATATCAATAGTACTATTGATATTCTCCGATATCGATATTTACCCGATTGGTAAAGATACGGGCGGTTCGGCTTTTTTAGAATCAACCCGCCTTAGAGTCGGCGCTTCAACAACAATCACCGGATAATGATAAATTGTGGCCAGTTCTTCAATATTTAAAATAAAATCTTTTTTAGGCCACTTCCTTTTTATATAACGGCTCATAAATCCGCTCTTTTTTAAATACTCGCGCCGTTTCTTAAAAGGCTGACCGGCTGAAGTGCCGGCTTCGCCGTTTGATTTAAAAGCGTTTAAATTGACAGTGTTAAACTGTTTAAAAGCGCCATTTACCGCCGCCATATTGGCGCGATTAAAAACATCGCTTCTGGCAATGTAAGCAAAACGAATACCGGTTTTAAAGGCCAGCTTTGACATTTTATTCTCTATTGCTTCAACAACCGTCTTTTCTCCCGGAGAAAGATTTGCAGTACTTGTTTTTGATTCTTCTTTTTTTGCCGCCCCCCATTCTGGATAAACTGCCGGAGCTATCATAAGATTTCTTATAAATTCCTCAAGCCCGCCGAAAATCTTTGTAATCAAACTTTTCTTTTTTTCAACTTTTTTCCCGACAAGCTTATTTATCGCCTCGACACCTTTTTCTTTCCAGCTTTTTTCGTTGGTCGGTTTCATTAAATATTGGATAAAAATATTTTCTCCTGATTTAAGTTTTGAAAGTATTTCAAGAAAAGGCGCCATTGGATCGACCTGCCTTTCTTCCTCCTTTTCTTCAAAAGACAAATAAGTTCTTATGGGGTAAAAATCGTCTTTATCTAAAATAAGCTCAGCGCCGCTAATATCGTTGGTTTTAGACGGAACTTTATTGCCCATAGGGCCTGCGTAGTCTAAAACCTCCAAGATTTCAGCATCCGGATATTGAGCGTGAATTTGCGCTTCAACGAGATTCCTAAATTGTTCCGGAGTTCTTATGAAGAAATAAACCATGCCGTCTATGCCTGCGATTTCAAAGCTAAACCATTCCTGGACCTTCCCTTTCCAATATTTGTCTAAAAATTTTATTCCGGTAAGAACTCCGTGAAGGCCGGCAAAAACCTGCTCCATCGATTTCGGGGTTTTTTGAATATCTCTGGGAATTTTTATTTCAAGTAAAAGCCAGTTAATTTTTTTTAGGGCCCTACTTTTCAAATACTGGGTCCAAAGTTCAATAAAAATTGCGATTAAAAATACCGGCAGCCATAACCACCATAAACTCAAAAAAATGACCAGGATTGTATAAAGGATATTCATCCCGTTAGAAATTTATTATACTATAAAATATAGTTTTAAAACGACAATTACTATACATCTGTGAAATTGGCAAAATGTAAATATATTTCTAACGGGATTCATTTCTTAAGAAACCCCTATTTTTAAACTAAGAAAAAGCGTCCGTCATCCGATTTTTTAAAGACTTTTTTATTTTGAAGATTGAGTAGAATCGTATTCTCTTTTACAAAACGCTTCGATTGGATTGCTTTGACTATTTTTTCTTTAATTAAACCGTCTTTATAATTTTTTAAGAGTGAAATCAATACATCATTCACCGTGCCAGGCGTATAACCCCAGTCTGACAAAGCATATGTTCCTCTTCCCACCAAAACGAAGCGCGGGTCCTTAATCAGTTCGTTGTGCACGGTTTGAGGATGGGCCAATTTGTCAGAAAAAACAGCTTTATTAATCAAATTTGCCACTTCACTAAAATGAAGCGGCTTCTTTTCTTTTTTAAAAACCAAATAGGCCTTATCTTTTACGCCTTTCGGAGAAATTTCCGGCGAGTGAATTAGACCCCACTGGCCGAAAGGATTTTGAGAAATCTTAGAAGAAAGTTCAAGGTAAGACATGAGGATCTTGTCATTATTAGCCAGTCTTAGGCCCGCGTCTTTGTTTAAGGAGGTTAGGGTTTTAAATAGATAATTTCTTGAAACCGGGGTATTTTCTTGATCTAATTTTTTCTTCAAGGCTTCCAATGCGTTAATGGCATTATTATAACTAAGCGCATCGAGCGCCCAAGCGGCATTATATAATGGCGTTTCTTTAAAATACGAAAAACGTCCCTTGCCCAAAGCCAAAACAAAATTTATAACATTTTCTCGATTTCTATCTTGGAGAGAAAACAAATTAACCAGTTCTTTTAAGAGGTAATCCTTTCTTCTTACGCCGCCATATGCTTTAAGATGATTTGCGATAACATCAAACGCCGGCGCTAAAGATTCTAGAACGTTTTTATTGGCGAGCTGTTTTAAACCCAGAACTTCTATTTGTCTTATGCGCTCTCTGGTAACGCCTTGATTGTGGCCGATAGCCTCGAGAGTTTGGTAAGCTTCTGATTTAAGTCCGAAACGTTTTTCAATTACCGCTTTCACACGGGGATTTAAAACCTTTATTATTTCATCCAAACTATTTTTTAAATTTGGGCTGCGCATGTTGTATTCTATTATATTAATAATCTTACAATACGCCAATATTGTAAAGTTGTCAACTACAAACTCCGTTTTTTTCTTAAAAAATCATACCAGGTTACAAGTATCGGCGAGGCTATAAAAATGGAAGAGTAGGTTCCGGAAAAAATACCGACTATTAAAGCCAATACGAAATATTTAAGGGTTTCTCCTCCCCAAATGAATAACGCGAAGAGAGTCAAAATAACGGTGAACGAAGTGCTAATGGAGCGCACCAATGTTTCGTTGACGCTTTGATTGACAACGGTTGGAAAATCTAAGTGTTCGTATCGTTTAATATTTTCCCTAATACGGTCAAAGACCACAATAGTATCATGAACCGAAAAGCCCAAAACCACAAGAAGAGCGACGATAAAATTAGTTCCGACTTCAATTCCATAAAAACGTCCAAGATAAGCAAATAGCCCGATTGGTATTATAAGGTCATGAAAAAGCGCAACTAAAGTGGCTAATCCGTAGCGCCAAGAGCTTACCGGTTTAGAAACTTTTCGAAATGTCCACGCGATATACAGAGAAATCAAAATAAGAACCATTACAATCGCTCTTAATGATTTTTTCTGGAGTTCGCTCCCGATAGTCGGGCCAATGGAGGAAAAACGGCTTTCTTCCATTATGATTTTGTTTTTTTCAGCTTCTTCCGTTAGAAGCTTTATTGTTTTTTGATGTGTTTCTTCATCAATTTCGCCAAAACGAAAACTGACTCCGTCTGAACCTAATGGTGAAATTCGCAGATCAGTTAATTTTAAAGGTTTTAATAAGTCATAAAACTGGTTCAGTTTGGGGCGATTACTTTCAGGATAGTTGATCTCAAGAATTGAACCGCCTTTAAAATCAATACCGAACTCTAATCCCCATAGAATTACAGCGATAATGCTGGCACTAATAAAAACTCCGGAAATTGTGTAATAAATTTTCTTTTTTGATACTATATTCAACATAATTATACTTGTTTTCTAATTCCCATAAACCGCGGCCATTTTTCAAGCGAACTTACCGGGAATAGTTTTAAAAGTGAACGCGTCACAAAAATAGCCGAAAACATACTTACAATTACGCCAATACCGAGCGTTAACGCGAATCCCTTCACAACGCTGGTTGTAAAGTAGTACAAAACTGCCGTTGTAATCAATGTTGAAATATTAGAGTCGCGAATTGAAGGCCATGCACGGGTAAAACCGCTATCAATGGCTAGGCCTAAATTTTTCCCGGCGCGCACCTCTTCCTTCATTCTTTCAAAAATAAGAATGTTGGCATCAACCGCCATGCCAATTGAAAGAATAAAACCGGCAACGCCCGCTAAGGTAAGGGTAACTGGTATTAATTTGAATATTGCCAAAACCAAAACGGCATAAATCAAAAGCGCTCCTATGGCAACTAAGCCGGGCAGTCGGTAATACAAAATCATAAATATTGCCACAGCGAGAAAACCAAGAAGGCCGGCTTTGACGCTTTTATCCAAAGAGTCTTGACCTAAACTGGCGCCGACCGAATCCTGCGAAATTAATTTAATCGGTACCGGCAGGGCGCCGGCATTGAGCCGTTCGGTCAATTGTTTTGCTTCGGCAAGAGTAAATTTGCCGGAAATAACCGCTGAACCGCCGGCAATAGCTTCTCTGACAACCGGTGCCGAAATTGGCAATCCGTCAAGATAAATTCCTATTTGCTTATTTACATTGCGAGCGGTCAATTCTTCAAATATTTTTGCCCCTTCGCTGTCGAATTGAACGCTTACCGTCGGTTGATAAGTTGTTTGGTCAAATTCTATTTTGGCGCCTTCAATATATTTGCCGTTTAAATTCGTCGGTTTAAAATAAGGGTCAACTGATAAAAATTCTTTATTTTCAGCTTTTTGTTCATTTAAAATCTTTTGAGTTTCCGAATCATCTCTTTGTTCTTTAAATTCCAGATACGGCGTTTCGCCTATAAGCTTAATTGCTTGGGAAATATCTTTAATACCGGCTAGTTCAACAATCAGACGCCATTCACTGGTCGCGCGTTCAACTTCAATGACCGGTTCGCTAACGCCATATAGATTAACCCGTCTTTCAATAACATCTCTTAAGCCGGACATAGCTGAACTCACCTCTTGTCCGGATACTCCCGAAACATCGGCAAGATAAACTAATCTGGTTCCGCCGGCTAAATCCAAACCAAGTTTAAACGGAAGTTGAACAAATTGTGGAATTTTAAAAGGTAGGGCGGCAGGATAAACAAAAAATGCCGCGGCAACAGCGACAACTAAAATAAAAAGAACGGTAAATCGTATTCTGTTTCTGATGTCCATTTTAAATAATTTTTCTGGAGAATATCCGGAAGTCATTTGTATTTGTATAAAACTTATAGTACATAAAGATGATAAAGTTTTTATGTCTTCATGTCAATCCTTCGATAATACTCTGGATTGATGGAGGGCAAAGTCGAATCCATTAATAATTTGTAAAATAAAAAAGACCTATCGATAATACGACGGGCCATTTTAATTAGAAAATTTTATCTAAGTGTTGAACGCTCCGTGACACGCTGTTGACTTCCATCGCGTGTGCCAAGTGATTCAACTACTGCCTTAAGCGGTGTTCCTTCAAGGAGCTTATTAAGAACATCAATAATGCTTGTACCGCCGAGAATGGCAAGCGGCGCCATGGCTTTTGCGGCCTTTTCAACTAAGTCCTTATCGCCAAATGCCTGAAGCGCGACAATCATCTCCGGACTAACCGCCACAGTACGGCGAACGAATTCGTCGGTTTCGCCCTTAATACGAGCTAACGCTTGCTCAATAACAACACGAGCAACCCTAAGTTCTTCATCTCTAACTCGCTTTTCGCGAGCAATTTCTGCCTTACTAATCTTATCTAATGCCTGTTGCTTAGCAATATCTGACTTATTCCTTTCCTTTTGACTCTCGGCATCTGCCTCAATCTTAGCAATGTTAACCCCCAAAGTATCTGCTACTGCCATAGTTTCGACTTTTTTCTCAAGCTTAATAGTTGTAGCTCTTTCCTTAATAGTGCCGCGCCTAGCTAACTCAATCCTCTTAGTGTTTCCAAGTTCACGTTCAGCTTCCGCAACTTTAAGAGTTGCTTCAAAAGCCTTATGCTGAGCGCCTACCAACATACGATCAATCTCTGCGTTTTCAACTTTAACATCAAGAACTTCAACATCATAAATCCGCATACCATTTTCGTTAAAAGATCGGCCGGAGCGATGACCGTCTTGTTGAACGCCAAGCACGGCATCGCGTACGATATTAATAGCATCTCTGTAAAACTTTTCAACACCATGCTGACGGCCAATGTTGCGAATAAGCGAACGCAAGTGATCAGTTAGAAACTTTACATAGTTTTCAACCGCGAACCAACGCTCGTGATCATCGCCTTCAAAGTTGACCCGATAAGAAAGTGTGAGAGCAACTTTACACAAGTCGCTTGTTTCAACAATGACCTTATCAGAAACACGATTGTTAAGAACTCGAAGATAAACCGTAGAAATTTTTTCCTTAGTATCTTTTGGTGTGCCGGTAGAAAGTTCCATTGATGCCAAGTTCTCATCATACTCCAAAAGAATCGTTTGCGGGCCAACTACAACCCGACGATTTCCAGTACTATCTGTAATAAGAACGGCGTAGCCAGTCCAAATATCTACACGGACTGCACCATCGTATTTTGTGTCAAGCGTAATTGTGCGTGGCGGAGTATATCTTGTGCCCCGCTGAAATGATTCGGCCGCAAAATTAGAAGTTGTGACCGTATCTTTAACAGCGGGCGAGCGTAAAAGAACCCGATCTGCGGCTTCCTTAGTAAAATACTCTCCGGCTGGAATTTCCCTACTAATTGCTTCAAGCTCTGCGTTGATTTTAAGAGCTTGAGCATTGTTAGGATAAATTAACTTTACAGCATTTTGACCAAGTATTCGGCGAACAACGACTTTACTCCGTGGATCCGAAAGAAGCATTTTTGGACCGTTAACAAGTTTAATATCGCCAGAAATACGATCAAGAACATAACGACCTTCGCCCTCAGGAAGCGCAATCGCATGGTGAATCTTTCGTCCATCGTACTCAATCAGAGAATGTTCTGGCCGTGGATAATAAATTGCCTGATCTTTTCCGGTAATGAAAAGTTCGTCACCTGCTTTATGGTCGCCATCAGTATCCTGATAATCAGCAATAACTTTCACATAAATACCAGAAATTGGCGTAAGTTCAATTGCCTTGAATTTTACTTCTCCGCCCACATCAACAAATGTTTCGGTAGGTTTCGGAAAAACAACGTCAGGCCCGGTGACAAATCTCTTATTGCCGTCTTCGCCAAGTAAAACGCAAAATTCTAGACGCTCAAGAGTAACAGCGCGACGAACGTAAGAGTTATTATCAGAAATAACTTCAATCCCGGTTGGGGGAATGTAGAAAGAAACATCGGTGCCCTTAATAATTAGAAGTTGGCCTACCGTTAAATGATCAGGACGAGTAATGCCTCGACTTATAACTTGCCGTTGAACTTGCTGCTCTTCACCTGAAACAGGTAATGTTTGAGGCCGCATCACCGCGGCGTCCCAATTCGCTATAGCCTGTTCATCGTTATAAACACGAGCCACTAAGAATTCGTTAGAACGAAGTTGGTGACCTGGTAAAACGCGAGCAAATTGCCGCGGCCAAAGCGCAAATTGAGCAGGACCGGGAACATTAATTCTGCGACCAAAATTCAACTCCGGCATATTTGTGTTATTAGATCCTTCGGACGGATGAACATTAGGACCTGATGCCGGCGCCTCTAAAACAACATAACTGCCTTCGGGGACATTAACGAATTGCTGTTTCGCGGCAGTTAAGTCAGAATGCGTGAATTTGCGTCCATTATTATCCCAAACAACTGGAACTTGATTCGCTCCCATGCCCTGAACATTAGGGCCAACGTAAGTTATTACTGTACCCTTGGATGTCTCAAGCACATAAGCAAATTCACCTGGCGCGAGCACTAAATCTTTATTTTGTTGACCATCTGCCACTTTTGGACTCCATTTTAAGTTTTTTTAATGAACTCGCAAGAGGAGACCGCTACCCCAATGGTAGCTATCGCCTGCTCTTTAATTAGTAAGCATAAAAGGTAACACTTGTCAATCATTGTAGTAAAAACCGCCAAGGCTTTTTAGACCATATTGGCCCCGCGTAAGAAATACCAATACGGGGAGTTTTTTTAATTTGGCCTTTCTTTATTTTAACGCCCCTGTCTTCAATCCAAAGGCCAGTTTTAAAAAAAATATCTTTCCCGCTAAATTTCTTATCTATTTTAAGCCGATTAGTAAGCCGTCCGGGGCCGTTTATAGTTTCCACGCCTCTAATCAAAACAGCTGCCGGATAATTTTCCGGCCCTGTCACGGCATTTAACATCCAGTGCATTCCGTAGGTAAAATAAACATACCAATGCCCGGCACTACCGAACATCGGGGCGTTACGATTAGTTTTGCCACGAGAAGCGTGAGAAGCCAAGTCTTTTAAACCGCTATATGCTTCAACTTCAGTAATCATAAAGCTTTCAACTTTTTTACCGCGCCTCCTTACAAGATATTTTCCCAAAAGCTCGCGCGCCACAATCAAAGTCGGTCTTTCAAAAAATTTCTTCCCTAAAATCATTGTTTTTTAATAATTGCAAATAAATTATTTTCCGAAGCTTATGAAAGCGTTTTAGCATGGTCCCCGCCATGGCGGGGTAAAACGCTTTCATCGGACAGCGAGTCCCGCGCTGGCGGGATGAGAGCGCGAGGAAAATAGTTTATTTGCAATTATTCGCTTTGGATTTAAATTATTGATTTTATTTCTTCTAAAATTTCTTGAGGAATCGGATTCCGCTTCGAGCTTTTCCCCGGATACCTCCAAGCGGTTATAACTCTTATCGTTCTTTTGGCAAGCTGATACATAGCCCAAATCTCATGATCTTTATTAAATTGCATCACGCCTATCATATTTGGCACAATCGCCTCTTCGGTTCTTTGAGGATGCCGAATTATTCTTTTAACTCTCTGTTGAGACAAACCATAATGCCGCATTTTATATATTGAATGCTTGGTCCATTGGTATTTGTCGTTTATTTTAATCTCCATTTTATTTTTCCACTTCGCCGACCGCTTTTCGGTATTGGCAAAAGTCGCAATCGTCGGCCATTTTCGGAATTTCATCACTAATCAGGCATTTATGCGCTTCTAAAATAGCATTTTCAACCCAGTTGTCATTGCCTTTATACGGTAAAAGTTTAATATCAAATTCTAATTTTCCATCAAACGCCTTTTTATCGGTATCTCCGTTGCAGTAAACAAAATAACCCGTGTCATTAACCTTAAAATCATTTTTCCTAAACAGCCACTGATAGATTTCCATTTGCCGTTTGTAACCGCTCTGCCATTCCGAATCTAAATTAACTTCGGAATTTTTTGACGTCGCTTTGTAATCAACAATAATGAGCTCGCCATTTGGATTAACCCAAATATCGTCTATAGCGCCTGTTATTATAAAATTCGTCGGTTTATGGAAGTACTGAATGCCTTCGCTTAAAGCATCGCGCCATTTTTCTATATTTTCGTTTTTAAAAGGAATGGCATCTACCTTATAGGTTTTCATTAACGGATGAGGATTTCCTGCCGCGCGATGGATGTCGAATTCCTTTTTTAAAAGAGTGTCAACGGCTTTGTTCAAATTAAATGGAAAGCCCGGCGGCTGGCCGATACCAAGGCGCCTATCAAGATAAAAACATCTTGGGCACGCTAAAAAGTTATCAATTTTAGAACGGCTTAACTTAAACGGCGTTTCTGACGCGGGATCAAAAATATTCCTGTGCCTTTTTGGGTTATAAAACTTTGACATAAATTTTTTGTAATTATTTTAACACACCTTAACCCCCCATGACACTTTTGTTATTTATTGAAACTTACGAAATACCACGCGGATTTTATAATGCCAATTTGTCCTTATTTTAAGCCCTTTTTTCAGCTATTGACAAATTCTGTCAGTTTGCTATACTATAAACAGTAGGGGTGAGAGCCGGGGCATAAGCCAGGGATTGAAGCCCGAGCACTCTGCGCCTCCCACGCCCCTCGGACAAGACCGAGGGGGTGAAATACCGGGATTACCGGCCCTGGACCGAGCGCTTCTCCGATGGAGCGCTCTTTTATTTTCCTCACGCCCCGTGGCATTTTTTATATTTCTTCTATCACACAAACTGTCACAGGGATTTTTTAGCCACAAACTTTTCTTCTGAAAAGAGTTCTCTTACTCCCCAGATGGCCCGTCGGGAGGTTGCCGTCGGATCATCTGGGAGTAAAAGTCGGGTTGTCAAAGTGCTTTCTTTTTTATCGCACCCCAACCCTATGCTTGGTTGTCAAAGTTATCAAGCGGATGGGAGTGGATAACTTCTGCCTCACTTA